>PWXJ01000256.1 GCA_003561965.1 PVC group bacterium | reverse complement strand
GATTTTTTTAGTATTTATTCCGAAAGGAATTACGATCCGGGGGTATTAAGGTTATCGGAGCGGCCTGGTATTTACGGATTTAAACTCTTATCTCCCTTTGCGTACCTTTGCGCTCTTTGCGCCTTTGCGGTGAATATATTTTTTGCGGTGAGTTTTTCAAAACTCCGGCGGGCGTCCTTCGGGGAAGCCTTCCAGGCCGACCCCGACCGCCAGGAGCCAGGCCGACTCGGCGGCCAGGGCCCCGGCCCGGGCCTCCAGGAGCGACCGGCGCGAACGGACCAGGTTGTCCTCGATGATGATCCAGTTGTCGAAGGAGAGGACCCCGGTGGCGTACTGGGCGTCGGCGATCCGGGCCCGCTCCTCGTCCGCCTGGAGAAAAAGCTCCCGGATCTCCACCCGGTCCCGGGCGTCGAGGTAGTCCTTCCAGGCCCGCTCCAGGGAGAAACGGGCGTCGTTGCGCCCCGAGCGGAGCCTCTCCTCGGCCTGCTTCCTTCCGGCCCGGACCCGGCTCATTTCGTCGATCCGCCTCCCGCCCTCGAAGATCGGGAGGGAGAGGCTGAGGCCGAGGTTCCAGCTCTCCTCCCCCGGGGGCCAGCTGGAGTCGGAACGGCCGATCCGGGCGGAACCGGAGATCTCGGGGGAGAAATCCGCCCCGGCGGATTTGACCGCGTACCGGGCGACCTCGAGGTCGGCCCGGAGTTTGAGGATTCCCGGGTTGAGATCGAGCAGCTCCCCGGTCGCGGGGGCGGGATCGAGGGCGGTGGACGGCTCCAGCTCCCCCCGGGCCCGGAGGGGCCCGGCCTCCGAAAACCCCATCTCCTTGGAGAGCCGCTGGCGGGCGAGGCGGAGGTCCCGGCCGGCCTGGTCGCGGTCGAAGCGGGCCTGGGCCAGGTTGGCCTCCGCCGTCAGCAGGGCGCCCCGGTGCTCCCGTCCCCCGTCGTAGCGGAGGCCGACCATCTCCGCCTGCTGTTGGCGGCGGGTGACGATCTCGGCGGTGATCACCTCCAGTTCCTGGGCTTTCAGGAGTTCGATGAAGGCGGTCCGGAGGTTGTGCCGGATCCGGGCGGAGACCGTCGAATAGTCGAACTTGGCCGCGATCAGGGACTCCCCGGCGGCCCGGGTATCGTACCAGCTCCCGATTCCGTCAAAGATCAGCTGCGACCCCTGGATCGAGTAGGAGTAGGATGACCGTTCCTCGTCACGGCGGGACCGGTCGGCCGACATCGACCCCCGGACCTGGGGCAGCAGGCGGCTGGCGGCCTGGCCCCGGCGGGCCCGGGCCTGTTCCACCGACTGCCGGGCGGAGACCAGGTCGGGGTGCCGGAGCAGCGCCTCCCGGAGACAATCCTCCCAGGACACCTCCTCCTCCCCGGCCCCGGCGGGGCGGAGGGGGACCAGGAGAAGAGCGGCCAGGATGATGAAACGAAACGGAGTCATATCCAGAGTTTAACGCCCGGCCGTCGGGAAAGGTTTAACCGGTCAGGCCAGTAATCGGTCGACCAGGGCCGGGACCTCTTCCGGGGGGACGGTGTGGACTTCCTCCGAAGCGCGGTGCTTGACTTCCGCCAGGCCGGTCCGGAGGAACCTCTTCCCGACAGTGATCCGGACCGGGAAACCGATCAGGTCGGCGTCGTTGAACTTGACCCCGGCCGAGGCCGGACGGTCGTCGTAGAGGATATCCCGGCCGGTCGGGGCCAGGGCGGAGATGATCTCTTCCGCCGCCTCCGGGACCCCGGGCTGGTCGGGGGCCAGGGCCAGGACCAGCACCTGGTAGGGGGCGACCGCGGCCGGCCAGACGATCCCCCTGTCGTCGTTATGCTGCTCGATCACCGCGGCCACCGTCCGGCTGACCCCGATCCCGTAACAGCCCATAATCGCCGGCCGCTCCCCGCCCGCTTCGTCCTTGACCACCGCCCCCAGGGCCCGGCTGTACTTGGTCCCCAGCTTGAAGACGTGCCCGACCTCGATCCCCCGACGGACCGCGATGGGTTTTCCGCAGGATGGGCAGGGGTCGCCGGCGGCGGCCAGCGCCAGGTCAACGAACTCCAGCCCGGGGCAGTCCCGGTCGATATTGACATTGACCAGGTGGAGGTCCTCCCGGTTGCCGCCGGTGATCCCGTCGGCGATTTCGGCCACGCTGTAATCGGCCAGGATCCCGATCCCCTCCAGCCCGACCGGGCCGGAGAAACCGAGCGGGGCCCCGGTCACCCGGAGGATGGTCTCCCCGTCGGCCAGGACCGGTTGGGCCCCGCCCAGCTTTTTCGCCAGCTTGCTCTCATTGATCTCCCGGTCCCCCCGGACCAGGACCGCCACCGGCTTCCCGCCGGCCAGGTAGATCAGGGTCTTGATGAACCGCCGGGGAGAGGCGGAGAAGAATTCCGCCAGTTCCTCGACCGTCCGCAGGCCCGGGGTGGGCACCTCCCGGACGGCTTCCCCGGTCCGGGCCCCGTTGAATTGACCTTCCCTGACGGCGGCCTGCTCGACGTTGGCCGAGTAACCGCAGCCCGGGCAGACCGCGATCTCGTCCTCGCCGGTCTCGGCCGGGACCATAAACTCGTGCGACTCCCGCCCCCCCATCATCCCGGTATCCGCCTCCACCGCCATCGCTTCCAACCCGCAGCGGCGAAAAATCCTCTGGTAGGCTTCGTACATCAGCCGGTAGCTGCGGTCGGCCCCGGCCTCGTCGAGGTCGAAGCTGTAGCCGTCCTTCATAATGAATTCCCGCGAACGCATCACCCCGAACCGGGGCCGGATCTCGTCGCGGAACTTGGTGTTGATCTGGTAGAGGTTGACCGGGAGCCGGCGGTAGGAGCTGATCTCCCCGGCGACCAGGCCGGTAACCACCTCCTCGTGGGTCGGACCGAGGACCAGCTCTCTGCCCCCGTGGGTCCTGGCCTTGAGCATAATCGCGTCCATCGACTCCCAGCGGCCGCTCTTCTCCCAGAGTTCCCGGGGCTGGAGGATCGGCATCAGGATCTCCAGCGCCCCGGCCCGGTCCATCTCCTCCCGGACGATGTTTTCCACCTTCCGCAGGACCCGCAGGCCCAGGGGAAGCCAGGTGTAGAGACCGGAGGCGAGTTTTCGCATCAGGCCGGCCCGGAGCATCAGCCGGTGGCTGGGGATCTCGGCTTCCTGGGGGTCCTCGCGGAGGGTGGCGATCAAGGTCTCGGTCCATTTCATAATCAACTGCTCCTGAATTTAAAGATGGGATTTAATCAATCCGGGTTAAAATCACCTTAAAGAATCTGGTTAATTATGTGCCGCCCCCTGCGGGGGCTCTATCATATTTTTCTTAGTCTCTATACCACGGGCTGACGCCCGTGGCTGATGGAAGTAACGCCCCCTGCGGGGGCTGCTTAACCTGATTACACTCGGATATTATTTTAAGCCCGCGCAGCGGGCGACACAATCTTAGCCACCTCCTGCGGGGGCTGCTTAACCTGATTACACTCGGATATTATTTTAAGCCCGCGCAGCGGGCGACACAATCTTAGCCACGGGCGTCAGCCCGTGGTACGGGTCAGCAAAAATAACTGAGCCCCCGCAGGGGGCGACACAATTTCAAGTTTGTCTTCCGTTACGGGGAATCAATCCGCGGTTGGATTCCGATCGGCGGTGGCGGTTCTCCGGCTCCGTAGTTCCCGGTACCGCTCCCGGTGCCGCGCGGCCCCCCGGGAGTTGTCGAGGTGGTCGCGGTAGAGCCGGTAGAGCCGATAGTGGGGAGCGGGGTCTTCGGGGGCCAGAGTGCTCCAGGCCCGGTAGTGGGCGGCGGCCCGCTGGAACTCTCCCCTCCGCCGGAGGGAGTCGCCCAGCCGGCGGTGATAGTAGTCGGCCCGGCCGGGGTCCCGGTCGAGCAGGTTCCGGTAGGTCTCCTCCAGCAGCCGGGAATACTCTTCGGCCTCTTCCTCGAGACCGGATCGCTCGGCCAGGCCGACCGCCCTTTCCAGGAAAGCGGCGGTGGGGCTCTCCTCACCCCGCTCCTCCTCGCGGTAACGGAGCGCTTCCCGGTAGGCCCGGGCGGCCTCGTCCTCCCGCTCCAGCCGGGCGGAGAGGGACCCGATCCTCTCCCAGACCCCGGCCCGGCGTCCGGGGTCGAGGCCGGGGACGATGGAGAGGTACTCTTCCCGGGCCGCTTCCAGTTCGCCCCGGCGTTCCAGAAGCCGGGCTATCCGGAACCGGGCGGCCCCGGCTTCTTCCTCTTCCAGTTCCCGGGCCCGCCGCAGTTCGGCCAGGGCGGCTTCGTCCTCACCCTCCCGTTCCAGGAGCGAGGAGATCCGGAGCCGGATCGAGACCGGGTCAACCCCGGGCCGGGAGGCCGCCTCCCGGTAGAGGGCCAGGGCCCGCTCGGCCTCCCCCCGGGACCGATAGAAGTCCCCCTGGCTGATCAGGGCCCTCCCCCCGGTTTCCCCCTCGATCTCCACCGCCCGGCGGTATTCTTCCCCGGCCGCTTCCTCTTCCCCCATCTCCCGGTAGATCCCGGAGATCCGGAGGTGGTAACCGACCGCCGCAGCCGGCCTTTCCTCTATCCGCCTCCGGTAATCCTCGATCAGCCGCCGGTAGTAGCGGGCCGATTCCTCCTCCCGCCCCCGGCCGGAGAGCAGCCGGGCGATCTGCCTGAGGTACTGATCCCCCGTCCGGGATTGAGTCCAGTAGAGAAAACGATATTGCTGTAGAAGCAGGTCGTCCCTCCCCTCCTCTTCCCAGGCGGCCAGCTGGCGGCGGCGACGCTGGGCTTCGGTCTCCGGGGCGGCGGCCTCCGCCTTCCGCAGTTCTTCTTCCGCTTCCCGGTCCCGGCCCAGGTCGCGGTAGATCCGGGCGATTCTCCGGTGATAGACCGGGGCCCGGGCGCGGTCGAAGAGGATCCCCTGGCGGTAAACATTGACCGCCTTCTCCGGCTCCCCGGCCTCGAGGTAGAGCCGGGCCAGGTTCTCCCGGACCGAGGCGGCGGTCCGGGGGTCCCGGGCCGCCCGGATTTTCTGATCGAGGATCTCCCGGTGGATCCGGAGCCGGTCCCGGGTCGGGGTGGGCCGGGGCGCCGATGCCGCCCGGCCGGGGGAAAGGGCGAGGAGAAAGACCCCCAGGGCCAGCAGCTTCCGGCCGGGGATCGCGGATCCGGCGAGACCGAACGGCCGCCGGAGAACGTTAGGGAGTTTTCTCGGCATCCTCCGCTCCCGGCCGGGTCACTTCTTCCGGCCCCGGGGCTTTTTCGCGACCGTGAAATTCAGCTGCCGGTTCCTCAACCCGACCCGGACCCGGCTCCCCGGCTCGACCTCGCCCTTGAGGAGCATCTCGGCCAACTGATCCTCCAGGCCCCGTTCCAGGGCCCGGCGCAGGGGGCGGGCCCCCATCTTGTAGTCGTAGCGGTCCGAGACCAGGAACTCCTGGGCCGGCCGGGTGACCTCCAGTTCGACCCCCCGCTCGGCCAGGCGGGCCCGGACCTCTTCCAGCTGGAGGTCGAGGATCCGGATCAGGTGTTCCCGGGTCAGCCGGTGAAAGACGATGATCTCGTCGACCCGGTTGAGGAACTCCGGCTTGAAGAGTTTCTTCACCTCGCCGAGGACGGCATCCTTGATGTCCTGGTGACGGTCCTGCCCGCTCCGGGCCCCGAAGCCGACGGTGGTCTCCTTGCGGAGCAGGTCGGCCCCGGCGTTGGAGGTCATAATCACCACGGTGTTCCGGAAGTCGACCGCCCGTCCCCAGTTGTCGGTCAGGGTCCCCTCTTCGAGGATCTGGAGGAGGATCCCCATCACCTCCGGATGGGCCTTCTCCACCTCGTCAAAGAGGACCACCGAATAGGGGCGGCGCCGGACCTGCTCGGTCAGCTGCCCGCCTTCCTCGTAGCCGACGTATCCGGGGGGCGAGCCGACCATCCTCGAGACGGCGAACTTCTCCATATACTCCGACATATCGAGCTGGATCAGGGCCTCCTCGTCCCCGAACATAAACTCGGCCAGGGCCCGGGCCAGGTAGGTCTTGCCGACCCCGGTCGGGCCGAGAAAGATGAACGACCCGATCGGCCGCCGGGGGTCCTTGAGGCGGGCCCGGGAACGGCGGAGCGAACGGGAGATGGCGGTGATCGCCTCCTCCTGTCCGATCACCCGGCCGTGGATCTCCTCCTCCATCCGGAGGAGTTTCTCCGTCTCCTCCTCCTCCATCCGGGAGACCGGGATCCCGGTCCACCTGGAGAGGACCCGGGCGACTTCCTCCTCGTCCACGGTCACCCGCCGGGAGGCCCCGCTCTCCTTCCAGCGGGCCAGGCGGTCGTCCAGCTGCTCCTGGGCCTGCTTCTCCCGGTCCCGGAGCCGGGCCGCCCCCTCGAAGTCCTGTTTCCGGACCGCCTCCTCCTTGCGTTTCTTCAGCTTGAGCAGCTTCTCCTCCAGCTTCTTCAGGGCCGGGGGCCGGGTCATCACCTCGATCCGGGCCCGGGCCGAGGCCTCGTCGATCAGGTCGATCGCCTTGTCCGGGAGATAACGCCCGGGGAGGTAGCGGTCGGAGAGTTCGGCGGCGGCGGCGACCGCCCGGTCGGTGATGGCGGCGTTATGGTGTTCCTCGTATTTCTTCCGCAGGCCCCGGAGGATCTCGACCGTCTCCTCCACGGTGTTGGGGGCGACCCGGATGGACTGGAAACGCCGCTCCAGGGCGGCGTCCTTCTCGATATACTTGCGGTACTCGTTCATCGTGGTGGCGCCGATACACTGGATCTCGCCCCGGGAGAGGGCGGGCTTGAGGATATTCGAAGCGTCCATCGCCCCCTCGGCGGCCCCGGCCCCGACGATCGTGTGCAGCTCGTCGATGAAGAGGAGGACGTTTCCGGCCTTCTTGATCTCGTCCATCACCGCCTTCAGCCGCTCCTCGAACTGGCCCCGGTACTTGGAGCCGGCCACCATCAGGACCAGGTCGAGGGTGATCAGCTTCTTCGAGCGGAGGATCTCCGGGACCTCCCCGGCCACGATCTTCTGGGCCATCCCCTCGATGATCGCGGTCTTCCCGACCCCGGCTTCCCCGATCAGGACCGGGTTGTTCTTGGTCCTCCGGCAGAGGATCTGGCTGACCCGCTCAACCTCGGGCCGGCGGCCGATAATCGGGTCGAGCTTGCCGGCCCGGGCCAGCTCGGTCAGGTCGCGGCCGAAGGCGTTGAGGGCCGGGGTCTTGGAGGCTTTTTTCTTTCCCGCGGCCGGAGTCGGCGCCGACGGCGGCGGGGTCCCCCCGTATTCCATCTTCAGCTTGGTCAGGATCCGCCGGCGGGTCTGCTCGAGATCGACCCCGAGGTTCCCCAGGACCCGGGCCGCCACCCCTTCCCCTTCCCGGATCAGCCCCAGGAGCAGATGCTCGGTCCCGATATAGCTGTGCTGGAGCTGCCGGGCCTCCTCCAGGGCCAGTTCAATCACCCGGCGGGCCTTCACCGTCAGAGGGACCTCCCCGATCACCTTGGTCTCCGGGCCGGAACCGACCGCCCGTTCGATCTCCAGCCAGAGGGTCTCGAAGTCGACCCCCATCTCCCGCAGGACGTCGACCGCCACCCCCTGGCCGAGCTTGACCAGCCCGAGGAGGATATGCTCGGTCCCGATGTAGTTGTGGTTGAAACGGTCGGCTTCCTTGCGGGCGAGGAGGATGACCTGCCGGGCCCGGGGAGTGAATTTTTCAAACATTTTTTCCTTCTTCCTTTCGGGTTTGGGCCAACCGCTCCCGGATCAGGCGGGCCCGGAGGGCGTCCCGTTTTTCCGGGGTCAGCGCGCTCCCGGCCAGTTTCTGGAGGTGGGCGGGCTGGGACTGGATGAATATCTGGTTGAGGGTCCGGCGGGGGATGGCCTCGAGGATTCCCAGGTCCACCCCCATCCGGAGCAGGGATAGGAGGCCGATCGCCTCCTCGCTGGTGATCAGGCGGGCCTGGCCGAGAATAGACCGGGCCCGGAAGATCTGATCCTCGAGCTTGAGCGGGCGGCGGTCGAGGAGCTGCCGGCGGGAGGTCCGCTCGTGGACGATGATCTTCTTCACGATCCGGTCGAGGTCGCAGACGATCTCCCGCTCCGACTTTCCCAGGGTGGCCTGGTTGGAGACCTGGAAGATGTTCCCGGAGGCCGGCGAACCTTCGCCGTAGAGTCCCCGGGCGGCCAGGCCCAGCTTGCCCAGGGCCTGGATGATCTTCCCGATCTGCCGCTGGAGGACCAGCCCCGGAAGATGCATCATCACCGAGGCCCGCATCCCGGTCCCGACGTTGCTGGGACAGGCGGTGAGGTAGCCGAGATCGTCGGCGGTCGCGAAGGGCAGCACCCGCTCGAGGCGGCTGTCCACCCGGTCGATCTCCTCCCAGGCCTGTTCCAGGCTCAGGCCGGAACGGATCACCTGGACCCGGATGTGGTCTTCCTCGTTGATCATCAGGCTGACCACCTCGCCCCCCCCGACCATCACCCCGCCCTGGCCTTCCGGGGAGAGCTCCCGGCTGATCAGGTGCCGCTCGAGGAGAAAGAGCCGGTCGAGCGGTTCAACCTCCTCCAGCCGGAAGACCAGCGGGTCCCGGACCGCTTCCGCCCTCCGGACCCCGTCTTCGATCTCCCCCGCCAGCCGGCGGCGGAGGTCCGGGGTCAGCCTCCGGGAAAAGTTATGGCCCTCCAGGTTCCGGGCCAGGCGGAGCCGGCTGGAAAAGACGATCTCCGCCTCCGGCCCGTCGCCGGTCAGCCAGGGGGCGATGTTCTTCAGCAGCCGCTCCATCATCCGGGCTCCTCCTCTCCCTCCGGGCCGGCGGAAAGTTCGGCGATCCGGTCCCGGAGCCGGGCGGCGGTTTCGTAATCCTCGGCGGCCACGGCTTTTCCCACTTCCTTCCGCAACCGTTCGATCTCCTCCTCGGGGGTCTCGACTTCCGGAGCGGGCCCGGGCCGGGCGGGCCGCGGCTCGGACTCCTCCGGGCGGGCCGCGGACGCTTTCGCCGAGGGAGATTTCCCGATGTGCCGCTCGCCCTGGTGGAGGGCCTTGAGCAACGGGGCCAGGTTGGCGGCGAAGGTCCGGTAGCACTCCCCGCAGCCCAGCCGGCCGGCTTCCCTCAGCTCCTTCAGGGTCAGACCGCAGCGGGCACAGGCCAGCCCCTCATCCTCCCCGGGTTCACGGGCGGCGGCCAGGCTGCCCATCAGTTCGGCCATCGCGTCCGAGGGGGTGAGGGCGAAGCCCTTCCGGCGGGCGCAGTCCTCGCAGAGATGGTACTCGACCATCTTCCCGTCGACGATCTCGGTGTAGTGGACGGTGACTTCGTTTTTTTCGCAGTCGGGACAGATCATCGGATTATTGGGGAGTGGGCAGTGGGCAGTGGGCAGTGGACCTGACCTACTGCCTACTGCCTACTGCCTATTCCACCGGGACACCTTCTTCCCGGGTCAGGCGGTGGTAGTCCTCCATCAGTTCCCGGGTGAGCGTCCCCGGTTTCCCTTCCCCGATTTGCCGGCCGTCGACCTTGACCACCGGGATGATCTCGGCGGCGGTCCCGGTCAGGAAGCATTCCTCGGCGATGAAGAGGTCGTGGCGGGTCATCACCAGCTGCTTGACCTCAATCCCCTTTCCCCGGGCCATCTCGATCACGACGTTCCGGGTGATCCCCTCCAGGACCCCCATACTGATCGAGGGGGTGAGGATCATCCCCTTGCGGACGGCGAAGATATTATCCCCGGCGCACTCGGAGACGAAGCCGAAGGAGTTGAGCATAATCGCCTCCTCGACCCCGGCGTTGATCGCCTCGATCTTGGCCAGGATGTTGTTGAGGTAGTTGAGCGACTTGATCCGGGGGTTGACCGCTTCCGGGAGGTTGCGCTGGGTGGCCACCGTGATCACCTCCAGGCCCCGGTCGTAGAGTTCGGGGGGATAGAGGGCGATCTTGTCGACGATGATGATCAGGCCGGATTTTTCGCACTGGTAGGGGTTGAGCCCGAGGTTACCCACCCCCCGGGTGATCAAAACCCGGATGTAGGCGTCGGGGAGGCGGTTGCGGCGGACGGTTTCCCGGATCGCTTCCCTCATCCGGTCGAGCGGCAGGGGGACGGCGAGGTCGATCGACTTGGCCGATTCGTAGAGCCGCTCCAGGTGCTCGTCGAACTTGAAGATCCTTCCGGCGTAGACCCGGATCCCCTCGAAGACCCCGTCGCCGTAGAGCACCCCGTGATCGAAGACCGATATCCGGGCGTCTTCTTTTTCGCAAAATTCCCCGTTAACGTAAACCTGCATAGCATTACCTCCCGATAGACAATTTTTTCGATCAAGACAGGTGTATTGCTTTTCCCCCGCCTCGCCCCCTTAAATGAAAACATACGATTGAATGTTTATTAACCACCGCCTCGCCCTCTTTTCCAGACAGGATAACAGGATTGACGGGATAAGGGAAGGCTGGGAGCTGATATCCTGATTTATCCTGTTGATCCTGTCTTAATTATCCTGATGGCTCAATCCGGATTTCCCAAAAGAATTGGTTCATTATGTGTCGCCCCCTGCGGGGGCTTTGAGTTATTGGTTCCGAGCCAGTACCACGGGCTGACGCCCGTGGCTAAGAATGTATCGCCCGCTGCGCGGGCTACAAATATGAAAGCTCTGTGGAACCGGGATACGCAGCCCCCGCAGGGGGCGAAACTTCCTACTAGCCACGGGCGTCAGCCCGTGGGTGATAACGCACAAATCAACCAATTCAAGCCCCCGCAGGGGGCGACACAATTTCCAGCCGGATGATGATAAATTTCCATCAGCAGGGCAAATTTTACCTTGAGCAAATTTCACCCCGGTTCTGCACTTCAGCAACTGCCTTCAACGCCCCGCCATCATTGATTGAAGCAAACAACAGGCTTTGGGAAATCCTGATATAGCCATCCTGATTTATCCTGTTTATCCTGTTATCCTGTTTTATCCTGTTATCCTGTCTAAATCATCCCGTTGATCCCGTCTCCTCGATCAGGCCGTCGCGGATCCGGATCACCCGGGGGGCCCAGTCGGCGACCTGCCGGTCGTGGGAGACCACCAGGAGGGTCTTGCCGGTCTCGGAATGCAGTCTCCCGAAGAGTTCCAGCAGCTCGGAGCCGGCGCGGGAGTCGAGGTTCCCGGTCGGTTCGTCGGCCAGGATCAGGTCCGGGTCGTTGGCCAGGGCCCGGGCGACCGCCACCCGCTGCTGTTCCCCCCCGGAAAGCTGGGAGGGATAATGTTCCATCCGCTCGGTCAGCCCGACCAGGTCGAGGAGCCGGGCCGCCCGGTCCCGGAGCCGGGAGGCGGCCTGGGTTCCCCGGGACCGGATCCGGCAGGGCATAGCCACGTTCTCCCAGGCCCGGAACTCGGGCAGCAGGTGAAAGAACTGGAAGACGAACCCGACCTTTCCGCTTCGCAGTCGGGCCCGGGCCCGGCGGCCGAGGCGGAAGACATTCTCGCCGTCCAGGCTGACGGTGCCGGCGGTGGGTTCGTCGAGCGCGCCCAGGATGTGAAGCAGGGTGCTCTTCCCCGCCCCCGAGGGGCCGGCCAGGGCGGCCACCTCCCCCCGTCCGAGGGTGAGATCGATCCCCTTGAGGACCGCGAGTTCCCGCCTCCCGACCCGGTAGACCCGCCTCACCCCGCGGGCGACCAGAAAATCCTTCCGGGAATCATTCTGCCGAGAACTTTCCATAACTGCCTTATTTGATACCGATCCCGATCGCGATTAAGATTTATTCATACCTCAACGCCTGGACCGGTTCCATCCGGGCGGCCCGCCAGGCCGGGTAGAGCGAGGCCAGGATGCTGATCAGCAGGGCGCAGCCGACGATCACCGCCGTCTCCAGGGGATTGATCCGGGCCGGGATCCGCTCGAAGTAATAGACCTCGGGGGGGAAGACATCGATCCCGAAGTGGGCGCCGATCAGGTCGGCGACCTGGTTGATCCGGTCGATCAGGATCAACCCGGCGATACAGCCGATCAGGGTCCCGATCAAGCCGATCAGCAGCCCCTGGAGGGTGAAGAGCTTCCGGATCACCGCTTCGGTGGCCCCCAGGGCCTTGAAGATCCCGATCGCCCGGGTCTTCTCCTTGACCGAGACGATCAGGGTCGAGGCGATGTTCAGGGATGCGACCACCGTGATCAGCATCACGATGATGAACATCAGGTTCCGCTCGACCTGGATGGCGGCGAAGAGGGGCTTGTTCAGTTCCATCCAGCTCCGGACCTGGTAGAGGGGCGGCCGGAGGATCTCCTCGATCTCCAGCTTGACCGCGTGGGCGTAGTCGACGTTGTCGACCTTGACGGCGATCCCGTTGACCCCTTCCCCGTAGCCGAAGAGATCCCCGGCGGCCTCGAGGTTGATGTAGGCCAGCTCCAGGTCGTACTGGGCCATCCCCGACTTGAAGATCCCGGCCAAGGTGAAGGCTTCCCTTCGGGCCCCGGCGGCGCCCGGGAGGAGGCCTTCGCCGGGAGAGACCACGATAACCCGGTCCCCGATCTCCAGCCCGGCCAGCCGGGCGAACTGGTGGCCGACCAGGATCTCGTCCCCGGCCAGGTCCAGGGTGCCCTCCTCGACGTAATGGCCCAGGCGGGTGACCCGGACCTCGGCCCCGGGGTCGATCCCCCGGAGGTTGACCCCCAGGGCCCGGGTCCGGGTGCGGAGGATCACCTGCCCGGCGATAAAGGGAGCGGCCGCCTCCACCCGGGGAAGTTCCCCGACCCGCTCGATCACCCCGGGGTAATCGTCGATCAGCCGCCCCGAGGTGATGACCACGTTACCGTAAACCCCGAGGAACTTCTCCTTCAGTTCCCGTTCGAAACCGCTCATCACCGACATCACCACCATCAGGGTCATCACCCCGACCGCCACCCCGGCGATGGAGATCACCGTGATCAGGGAGACGAAGGACTCCTTCCCCCGGAAACGGAGGAAGCGGAGACCGGACCAGATGGTGAAAGGAAGCATCGCGAAGTTAATGGTTCAGGGTTGAAAGTGATAACTACAGAATCCAGAAGACAGAATTCAGATCACTTGTTCTCTTTCGGTCTCAGCTGGGGGAACAGGATCACGTCCCGGATCGAGGCGGCGCCGGTCAAAAGCATCACCAGCCGGTCGATCCCGATCCCGGTCCCCCCGGCCGGGGGCATCCCGGTCTCCATCGCCTCGAGAAAATCCTCGTCGATCTTCTCCTTCCCCGCGGCGGCGTCCGGAGGGCGGGACCCGGCCTGCTGTTCGAACCGGCGGCGCTGTTCCAGGGGATCGTTGAGTTCGGAGTATCCCGGAGCCAGTTCGGTCCCGTTGACGACCAGTTCGAAGACATCGACCGCCGCCGGGTCGTCCTCCTTGAGCCGGGCCAGGGGGACCAGATGGGCGGGGAAGTCGAGGACGAAGGTCGGCTGGATCAGGGTCGGCTCGACGCACTTCTCGTAGATCTCGTGGGTGATCTCGATCCCCGACATCCCGGCGTCGATCTCCAGGCCCCGTCCGGACGCCTCGGCGGCCATCTCCTCCCGGGGCCGGCTGAACCAGTCGCCGATCCCGAGAAAATCCGCGACCAGCTCCCGGTAGCGGATCCTCCTCCAGGGCGGGGTGAGGTCGATGGCCGTCTCGCCGGCCGTCAGGGAGAGGGTTCCGCGGACTGTACCGGCCACCTTGACGATGAGGTTCTCCACCAGTTCCATCATCGTCCGGCAGTCCCCGTAGGCCTCGTAGATCTCGAGCATCGTGAACTCGGGGTTGTGGCTCCGGGAGAGGCCCTCGTTGCGGAAGTTCCGGTTGAGTTCGTAAACCTTCTCGACCCCCCCGACCAGGAGCCGCTTCAGGTAGAGTTCGGGGGCGATCCGGAGGAACATCGGGGCGTTGAGGGCCCCGTAAAAGGTCTCGAAGGGCCGGGCGGCCGCCCCCCCCGGGATCGGCTGCATCATCGGGGTCTCCACTTCGAGGAACCCCCGCCGGTCGAGGAAGTCCCGGATCTCCCGGACGATCCGGGAGCGGAGACGGAAGAGGTCGGCCACCTCCCGGTTGGCGATCAGGTCGAGGTGGCGGCTCCGGTAGCGGGTCTCCCGGTCCTTGAGGCCGTGCCATTTCTCCGGAAGAGGCCGGAGGGCCTTGCTCAGGAGGGTCAGCCCCCGGACCATTATGCTGATCTCACCTTTCCGGGTGGTGAAGAGCTCGCCCCGGGCCCCGACGATATCCCCCAGGTCGAGCCGGTCGAGGATCTCCAGTTCCGCCCCTTCCAGGTTGTCCCGTCTCAGGTAGAGCTGGATCTTCCCGCTGGAGTCGCGGAGGTCGGCAAAGGCGGTCTTCCCGTGTCCCCGGAGGGCGGTCAGCCGGCCGGCCACCGACACCTCCTTTCCCTCCTCGTAATCGGAGTGACAGGCGGCGGCCTCCGCGCTCCGCCGGAATCGGCCGCCGAAGGGGTTGAGGCCGAGGGCGGTCAGTTCCTCGATTTTTTTCCGGCGCTGGGCCCGGAGATCTTCCATTTTACTTTTCCCTGGCTTCTGCTGTTTGGATGACTACTGCCCACTGCCCACTCCCCACTGCCTACTACCCACTCCCCACCGCCGTCCGGAGATACTCGAGGATGAAGGGGTCGAGATCGCCGTCCATCACCCCCTTGATATCCCCGACGGTCAGCCCGGTCCGGTGGTCCTTGACCATCGTGTAGGGCTGGAAGACGTAGGAGCGGATCTGGCTGCCCCACTCGATCTTCTTCTGCTGTTCGTAATGCCGGGCCAGTTCCTTCTCCTTCTCCTCCATCTCCAGCTGGTAGAGCCGGGATTTCAGGACCTTCATCGCCGAGGACCGGTTCTTGTACTGGGACCGCTCGTTCTGGCACTGGACCACGATCCCCGTCGGCAGGTGGGTGATCCGGACCGCGGAGTCGGTGACGTTGACGTGCTGGCCGCCGGCGCCGGAGGAGCGGTAGGTGTCGATCCGGAGGTCCTTATCCTCGACCTTCACCTCGATATCCTCTCCCAGTTCCGGGGTCACGTCCACCGAGACGAACGAGGTGTGCCGGCGCTGGTTGGAGTCGAAGGGGGAGATCCGCACCAGCCGGTGGATTCCCCGTTCCGACTTCAGGTAGCCGAAGACCCGGCTGCCGGTGACCAGGGCCAACAGGCTCTTGATCCCCGCCTCCTCGCCGGAGGTCAGGCTGAGGACCCGGACCGCGTAGCCCCTATCCTCGCACCAGCGGCTGTACATCCGCCAGAGCATCTCCGCCCAGTCGCAGGACTCGGTGCCCCCGGCCCCGGCCTGGAGGGAGAAATAAGCGTTACTGGAGTCTTCCGGGCGGGAGAGCATCGCCGACAGCTCCAGGCGGTCGAGCCGCCTTTCCAGTTTCCCGACTTCGGCGGCGATCTCCCCGGCCATCTCCTCGTCTTCCCCGGAGAGAGCGGCGATCTCCTCGAGGTCGGCGATCTCCCCTTCCAGGGACTCCCAGGGTTCGACCCGGTCCCGGGTCTCCTTCAACTCCCGGACCGTCTCCTGGGCCCGTTCCCGCCGGTCCCAGAAACCGGGCCGGGCCATCTCCGCCTCCATCGCGGTCAGTTTCGTGCGCAGGGAATCGAGGTCAAAGATACCCCCGCATCCGGGAGTGGCGTTCCTTGATGTCTTTCAAACGGTCGTCGATTTCTTCCGGCATAATATTCCCGTCCTTGAAGTTTCTCGCGAGTAGTTTTTATGTATCTTGTCACCAGGGCCGGCGAAATACAATAAAAGAAAACCGGCCGGTTCAACTTTCGCGGCGAAACCACGGGGGCAGCGTCCCCGCCGCGGCCAGCAGCGCCAGGCCGACGCAGAGCCAGCTGAAGAGATCGCCGTAGCGGCGGTAGAACGACCGCCCCCGGGCCGGGTAGACCGGGACGGTCGTCCAGCCGGGAACGAAGAGCGCCCGCCCCGACCGGTCGGTCACCTCCCCGACTATCCTCCCCCGGGGGTCGATGACGGAGGAATAGCCGGTGTTGGCGGCCCGGGCCAGCCAGACCCGGTTCTCGACCGCCCGGAAGACCGAACCGGCGGCGTGCTGGAAGGGGGCCGGGGTCCGGCCGAACCAGGCGTCGTTGGTGATGTTGACCAGGAGGTTGGCTCCGCCCCGGACCAGCTCCCGGGCGGCGGCGGGGAAGATATCCTCGTAGCAGATCAGGACGCCGATCCGGACCTCCGGACCCTCCCGCGGGAGGTGCCCGGTCAGGGAAAAGACTTCGTAACCCGGCCCCGGGGAAAAATCCTCTTCAAAGGGGACGACCTGGCTGAGGAAGGGAAAGACGCTTTTCAGCGGGGTGAACTCCCCGAAGGGGACCAGATGGACCTTGTCGTAACGGCGGACGGCGCCGGCGGGGTCGAGGAGGAAGGCGCTGTTGTAGTTCCCGGTCTCGTCCCGGGAATCCCCCCCGATCAATAGATGGGCCCCGGAGCGGACGGCCAGTTCTTCCAGGCGTTCCCGGACCGCCGGCTGCTCCTCCAGGAGATAAGGCAGGGAGGACTCCGGCCAGATCAGCAGATCGCTCCCCGCGGCCAGGGCCCGCTCGCTGAGTTCGAGATGGGTCCGGAAATGGGCGGGGGCCAGCCCCGGGACCCATTTGTCCTCCTGGCGGATCGAACCCTGGATTACCGTCACCTCCAGGGGGTCGGCCGACGATTCTTGATCTTCCGTCCGGAGGATCCGTCCGCCGTAGAGCAGGGCGGCGGTGAGCAGAACCACCGCGGGGATGATCCCGGCCGGCCGGGCCGGAACCGCCCGCCCCGGCCGGGAGCGGTCCCGGAGATAAACCACCGCGGCGGCGATCGCCGTGTTGACCAGGACCAGGAGGAAACCGACCCCGTAAATCCCGGTCAGGTCGGCGATCTGGATCAGGGGGAGGTTGGCGACCTGGCCGGCCCCGAGGAGGTTCCAGGGCAGCCCGCTGAGGAGATAGGCCCGGAGGTATTCCAGAGCCGTCCAGGCGGAGGGGGCCGCCCACCAGATCCACCCCGGCCGGCGGGAGGAGAGTTGGGCGGTCCAGGCCGACCAGAGAGCGGGATAGAGCGCCAGGTAGAGGCCGAGGACCAGGTAGCCGGGAAAGGTCACCAGGTAAAGCCAGTAGAAGCTCCCGTAAGCCCAGACCGCGCCGGCGATCAGGCCGAGGAGGAGACCCTGGCGAAACGTCCGGCCCCAGACCGCGATCAGCAGGGGGACCAGGGCGACCCAGGCCGCCGGGCCCAGGGAATAGGAGAGAAAGGGCAGGGTGAGCAGGATACCGCTCAACAGGGCCAGGATTTTAAGGTGACGGGGCATCGAAATGACCTGAGAGACTAAAAGGACGGAAAGGACAACAATAAAAGCCGGGAAGCGGAACCGGGCCGGGGCAATTTCAGGAAGATTGTCAACGGCCGCAGCATTTCTTGAATTTGCTCCCCGACCCGCAGGGACAGGGGTCGTTGGGACCGGTCTTCTTCCCTTCCCGCCGGTAGGGGCCGGACGGGGCCAGGGCCGGTTCCGGAGCCGGTTCTCCCGGCGGCATCCCGGGAGGGACTTCCCGGCCGGCCGGAACCGGGGCCGAACGCCTCTCCCGCCGGCCGCCGGAGAAGGCCCGGACCGACTCGTGAATCAAGTTTCCGCTGGTGGTCTCCACCGGGGGCCGGATGCTGGAGCGGAAGATATTGGCGGCCACTTCCTGCTTCAGGCTGTTCTCCATCTCCGAGAACATCTTGAAGCTCTCCTGTTTATAGGCGATCAGGGGGTCGACCTGGGCGTAGGCCCGCAGGGAGATCCCCTGTCTCAGCTCATCCATCGAGTAGAGGTGTTCCTGCCAGAGACGGTCGATCACGGAGAGGATGACCAGCTTCTCCAGCCGGCGCATATTCTCCTTCCCCTCGTACTCCTCCTTGAAGTCGTAGATCCGGTTGACCATCTCCAGGATCCGCCCGGCCAGGGCGGCCCGGTCGAGACCCTCCTCCTCCCGCCAGCGGGCGTCGTTGATCCGGATCGGGAAGGTGGTGGAGACCCAGGAACTCAGGGACCGCCAGTCCCACTCGTCGGGGGGTGTTTCCTCGGGACAGTAGAGGGCGACCTTCTCCTCCACCACCTCCTCGATGATCGCCATAATCCCCCGCCGGGGATGGTTGCTGTCGATGATGCTGTTGCGGAAACTGTAGATCTCCTCGCGCTGCTTGTTGATGATGTCGTCGTACTTCAGAATCTGCTCCCGGATCGAGAAGTTGTGGGACTCGACCCGTTTCTGGGCGGTGACGATCGCCCGGGTCAGCAGCGGGTGGGTCATCTCCTCCCCTTCCTCCAGCCCCATCTTCGACATAATCCCGGCGATCCGGTCGGAGCCGAAGAGCCGCATCAGGTCGTCCTCCAGGGAGAGGTAGAACCTCGAGGAGCCGGGGTCGCCCTGGCGGGCGCAGCGGCCCCGCAGCTGGAGGTCGATCCGCCTCGCTTCGTGCCGCTCGGTCCCGAGGATGTGCAGACCGCCGAGCTCGATCACGCCCTGGCCGAGCTTGATGTCGGTCCCCCGGCCGGCCATATTGGTGGAGATGGTCACCGCCCCCCGCTGACCGGCCCGGGCCACCACCTCGGCCTCCCGCTGGTGGTAGCGGGCGTTGAGGACCTGGTGGGGAATCTTCCGCCGCTTCAGGAGCCGGCTCAAGACCTCCGAGGTCTCGACGGTGACCGTCCCGACCAGGACCGGCTGGCCCCGGCGGTGGCAGTCGGCGATCTCCTCGACCGCCGCCCGGAACTTCTCGTTCTTGGTCTTGTAGATCCGGTCGTTGTAGTTGGTCCGGGCGATCGGCCGGTTGGTGGGGATGACCACCACGTCCAGCTTATAGATCTTGTCGAACTCCACCGCCTCGGTGGCCGCGGTCCCGGTCATCCCGGACAGCTTCTCGTACATCCGGAAGTAGTTCTGGATGGTGACCGAGGCCAGGGTCTGGGTCTCCCGCTCGATGGTGACGTTCTCCTTGGCCTCCAGGGCCTGGTGGAGACCGTCGCTGTAGCGGCGGCCCGGCATCAGCCGGCCGGTGAACTCGTCGACGATAACCACCTGGTTGTTGTCGATCACGTAGTTGACGTCCTTCTCGAAGAGGGCCAGGGCCCGCAGGGAGGTCAGGGCGTTGTGGATCTTCTCGCTCTTCAGGTTGACCTCTTCCTCCAGGTAGTGGATCCGCCGGGACTTCTCTTCTCCCGGCAGGGATTCGTCCTCCTCGATCTCCTGCTTGACCACCAAAAAGTCGGGGAGGACGAACTCCTCGGGGTCGTCGGGGGAGAGGGTCCGGTGGCCCTTCTCGGTGATGTCGATCTCGTGGGCCCGTTCGTTGATGGTGAAGAAGAGATCCTCCCGCAGGGCCCGCCCCTCGTCGGCCCGGGGCGACTGCTTGGACTTGGAGTCGAGCTCGGTCTCGTTTTTCTGGATCGCCTTGCGGGCCTCCGGCTGTTCCAATAGACCCAGGAGCTGCTTGTTCCGGGGGGCCCCCTTCCGGACCTGGTAGAACTTCCGGTAGGCCTCCTCCTCCTCGCCCCGCTCCAGCAGTTCCTTGCCCTCCTTGAAGAGCCGGTTGCAGAGCAGGCTCTGCTTCCGGGCCAGCTCCTTCATCCGGGGCATCACCTCCTTGAACCGGTGGGTGGAGACGGAGACCGGTCCGGAGATGATCAGGGGGGTGCGGGCCTCGTCGATCAGGATACTGTCCACCTCGTCGATGATCGCGTAGTAGTGTCCCCGCTGGATCTCGTCCTTCTCCTTGTTGTAGTAGAGGTACTTCCGCTGGACCTGGTCCTCCTGGCGGCGGGCCATATTGTCACGCAGGTAATCGAACCCGAACTCGTTGTTGGTCCCGTAGGTGATGTCGCAGCGGTAGGCCTCCTGTCTCTCCGGGGGGGTCATCCCGCCCTGGATACAGCCGACCGAGAGCCCGAGGAATTCGTAGATCGCCCCCATCCATTCCCGGTCGCGGCGGGCCAGGTAGTCGTTGACGGTGACCAGGTGGACGTTCTTCCCGGAGAGCGAGTTGAGGTAGAGCGGCATCGAGGCGACCAGGGTCTTTCCCTCCCCGGTGGCCATCTCGGCGATCTTGCCCTGGTGGAGGACGATCGCCCCGATCAACTGGACGTCGAAGGGAATCATCTCCCAGAGGATCTCCTGTCCGCAGACGTCGATCGTCCGCCCCATCAGCCGACGGCAGACGTTCTTGACCGCCGCGTAGGCCTCGGGGAGGAGGTCGTCGAGGGCCGCCTTCTCCTCCCGGCGGAGCCGGCCGATCAGCCGCCGCTCCTCGACTTTCAGCGCGTCTTCCTCTTCCGGCGGGGTCTCCTCGGCCAGGGCGGACTGGATCCGATCCAGTTCGTCCCGGGTGGCGGCAGTGGCCTCGGCGAAACGCCGGCGAAACTCGTCGGTCCTGGCCCGGATCTCCCCGTCGGAGAGCTGCCGGTACTCTTCTTCCAGCCGGTTGATCTCATCGACCAGCGGCTGGAGTCTTTTCCGGTCCCGGTCGAACTTGGTCCCGAAGACTGTCTTTAGAATTCCCATAGGTTATATCTCAAGTAAATTTAAACCGCGGATTAAACGAATCAGACTGGTTAATGGGAAGAAACAATCCGCTAGATCCGCGTTCCGGTCAGCGGGGGATCCTCAACCGCTGGCCGACCCGGAGGGCGTGGGGGCTGTCCAGCCGGTCCCGGTTGGCCTCGAAGATCCGCTCCCAGGCGCCCGGGTCGCCGTAAACTTCCCGGGCGATCCCGGCCAGGGTATCTCCCCTCCGAACCGTGTAGGTCTCGGCGGGGGCGGGATCGGCCGGTGTCGCCTCGGGGTCCGGGGGCGGGGGGGTCGCTTCCGGGCGGACGGCGACCGGAGCCGGAACGACCCTCTCCGGGACGGTTTCCCGGACCGGGACCGGAGCCGGAGCCGCCGGGACGGCGGCCTCGGCCTCCTCCAGCCACCCGCGGACCCGGGCGGCCCTCTCCGATTCCGGATCGCGCCGGAGAAACTCCCGGTAATAGGCGGCGGCCAGCTCCTTGTCCTTCAGGTTGTCGTCGTAGATGATCGCCAGTTGGAGGTGGACGTCGGCGTTATCCGGATCCAGTTCCAGGGCCTTGTGATACATCCGGGCCGCCTCCGGGTAATCCCCCCGGTGGTAGAAATACCGGGCCTTCCCGACGTGGGCGGAGACCAGTTCCGGGTCCCTCTCCGTCTCCGGCGACCGGCCGCAGGCCGGCAGCAGCAGCAGCAGCGCGGCGGCCAGGGAGATCCCCCGGACCGCCGGCCGGATGATTTTCTCTTGATTCCGCATTTCAAAGTCCCAGTCCCCGGCGGATCTCTTCGGCCTGCGGAGTGCCGGGGGCCAGCTGAATATACCGCAGGGCGTGGGGCCGGGCCAGGTTTTTCATCCGGTAGTGGTGATAGTAGAGATTGAAGAGAGAGAGCTGGGCCGGGGCGAAATCCGGGTTGATCCGGGCGGCCTCCTTGAAGGCTTCCAGCGCCCGGTCGGTCCGGCCGGCCCGGTGGTGGAGGATCCCCAGGTTGTAATGGGCCTGGTAGAGATCCGGCCTCAGCCGGATGGCCTGCCGGTACTCCTCGCCGGCCCGTTCGTCCCTCCCTTCTCTTTGATAGACCGCTCCCCGGTTATAATGTTCAACCGCGGTCAGCCGGTCGCCGGGGGGGGTTGCCGGGGGACGGGGGACCGCGGTGGCCGGAGGGCGCTCCGGCCGGGCCGGGCGGAGATTCTCCCGGGCCCGGTCGGCAAATCTCCCCCGGGGAAATCGTTCCAGGTATTCCCGGTAATAAGTCCGGGCCCGCCCCGGCTCGTCAAGCCGCTCGCCGTAAAGGCCGGCCAGGGTGATGTAATCCTCCTCCACCTCCGGCCGCAGCTCCAGGCTCCGCTCCAGCTGCCGGGCGGCGGCCCGGTAATCCCCGCTCTCCCTCAGGCTCCGGGCGTAATTGTGATGGGCCTTCCAGATCCCCTCGTCGGCCTCGGCGGTCATCCCCTCCTCCCGGGCCCGGCGGTAGTGTCCGATCGCTTCCTGGAAACGCCCGGAGGCCAGGGACCCGGCGCCGAGGAGGACGTAAGCCCGGCCCAGCGGCCGGGAGACCGGGGCCGCGGGGTCGAGTTCCCGGGCCCGGGTCAGGGCTTCCGCCGCCCCGGCCGGTTCGCCGGCGGCGAGGAGGGCCCGGCCGAGGCCGAGATGGGCCGAGGGATGCTCGGGGTCCGCCTCCAGGCAGCGGCGGTAGGCGGACACCGCCCGGTCGTACTCCCCTTCCCCGGCCAGCCGTTCTCCCCGACGGTAATATTCATCCGGACCGGGCGGGTCGGGGGGGGCGGGGGGCGGAGAGGGAACCGGGGAGACCTCCCTGTCCGGTTCGGGGACCGGGGCGACGGACAGGGCGGGCCGGAGCTCGTTGAGCCGGGAGATCCCCCGGCCGGCCGAGGATGACCGGGGGCGGAGCTTGAGATAGGACTCGTAATGGGAGACCGCCTTTTCCCGGTCGCCCAGGAAACTGTCGTAGATCCGGCCCAGGCGGTAGTGGGCGTCGGTCGAGGAGGGATCGAGTTCGAGGGCCCGGAGATATTCATCCTCCGCCAGGCGGTACTGACCGGCGGTTTCGTATTCCTCGCCCTGTCTCAGGTAGTCGTCCCGGGTGAAGAGGCCGGCCTCGGTGGCGGAGACCAGGCTCGAGCCTTCCAGCAGCCTTTTCAGTTCCTGCCGTTCCCGTTCCCCGGGACGGAGCCGGAAGTATTCGAAGAGGGCTTCCACCCCCCGCCGGTCCTCCCGGTCGAGGATCAGGGAGGCGACCCCGAAATTATAGAGGATTTCCGGGTGACGGGGACCGGCCCGGCGGGCCTTTTCCAGTTCGGCGAAGGCTTCCTCCCGCTCCCCCCTCCGCCAGAGGAGCACGCCCAGGTTGTTGTGCCCCGGGGCCGGGTCTTCCGGACCGGACCGGAGAAACTCCCGGAAATACTCCTCGGCCGCATCCGGCCGGTCCAGGCGGAGCGAAACCGCGCCCAGGCGGTAGAGGGCCGGCGGGAAGTCCGGATCGATTTCCCGCGCCTGCCGGTAGTAACGGCGGGCCGCTTCCCAGTCCTCCAGGTCCCAATAGAGGCCGGCCAGGTTGTAGGCCGGGAGCGGGTCCTCCCGGCTGATCTCCGCCGCCAGGGTCAGTTCCTCGACCGCCCGGGTATAGAGGTTCTGGGCCCGATAGATCTGACCGAGGGCGTTGCGGGCCCGGACGCTTTCGGGATCGATCTGGATCAGACGGCGCATCTCCCCCACCGCCTGGTCATACTTCTTCTGCCGGGCCAGCCGGAGACCGCGCCGGTAGGTCCGGTCGGCCCGGTCGCCGCAGGCGGAACCGAGCAGACAGAGCAGGGCCAGCCCGAAGATTATCGGCCGTTTAAGGATTCGCTTCATCCTCCCACCATAGCTCCCAGGTCCGGATCTCTTTCTTCCTCAGGAGGGGATCACCGTCGTAGTGAAAGGGGTACTCCCGTCCGGAGATTTCCTTGAGCGCTTCCCAGCTGTCCTTCCGGACCCGGGGGTCGGGGTCGTTCAGCGCCCGCAACAGTCCCTCGACGGCCGACTCGTCCCCGAAGAGGCCGAGGATATAGGCGGCGGTGGAGCGGGTCCGGGGCTGGGGGTCATTAAGCAGGGAGATAATCCCGTCCAGGGCCCGGCGCGAACGCATCCGGCCGAGGAACATCAGGGCCTGGAAACGGAAATCCTCGTACTCGCTGGAGAGCGCCTCGATCAGGACCTCCTCGCCCGAGTAGTCGCCCAGTTCGTAGAGGGCGGAAGCGGCGGAGAACCGCACCGGCTCCTCGGAATCCTTCAGGGCTTCCCGGAGCGGCTCGATGGTCCGGGGGTCGCTGATATTGTTCAGGGCCAGGGTGACCTCGATCCGGACCAGGAGGGAGGGGTCGTCGAGCAGTTCGGCGAGCAGGGGGATGGCCCGGGGGGACATACTGTCGCCGAGATAACGGACACCTTCGATCCGGACATCCTCCCTTGAACTCTCCAGCGCCTCTTCGGCCTCCTCGAACGAGGTTACCGGCGGAGGGACCGAAGGGGAGAGCAGGCGGCAGCCGGTCAGCCCGAAAACCAGGATCAGCGCCAGCGCCTTACGGATCCGGCGGCCAGGACACCTCATCTTCACCTCCTTCTCCCGGCGGCTCCAGAGCTTCCGGCCAATGCTCCTCCAGAACCCGGTAATCGGATTTCAGGATGGCCTGCCGGTCGGCGAAGTAGCGCTGCTCGAGCCGGGAGAGACTGATGTTCAATTCCTGCTGATACTGGATCGCCAGCACCTCGTTGGGGGCGCTCGCCACCCTGGCGGCGGCCTGCCGGATCAGTTCCTCCCGCCGGGTCTCGTAAGCCCGCTCCAGGAGTTCGAGCTGGGGCCGGTGCTTCTCCAGGTCGGGGGGGATCCGGGAGATCACCAGGTGGGCCAGGAAGAAGATCCCGGCCACGATCAGGACAAAGAGCAGCGCCTTGAGAAACTTATGCCCCCAGCCGATAAGCAGCCGTTCTTCCATCATCGTCTTACCTGATCCCGAAAATCCCTCCGGCGATGATCGGGGAGAGCCGGACCACCAGGCCGGCGAAGACCACGCTGACCATCGCCATCAGCTTGATCAGGATGTTCAGGGAGGGGCCGGCGGTATCCTTGAAGGGATCGCCGACGGTGTCTCCGACCACCGCCGCCTTGTGGGCGTCGGAACCCTTGCCCCCGAACTTCCCTTTCTCGATGAACTTCTTGGCGTTGTCCCAGGCCCCGCCGGAGTTGTTCAGGAAGCAGGCCAGGGCGAAACCGGTGGTCAGTCCCCCGGCCAGCAGCCCCACCACCCCGGGCACCCCGAGGAGCAGTCCGGTGGCCAGGGGCACGATGATCGCCAGCAGGGCCGGGACCACCATCTCCCGCTGGGCCCCGGCGGTGGAGATGGCGACGCAGCGGGCGTAGTCGGGTTTGGCGGAACCCTCGAGAATCCCCGGGATATCCTTGAACTGCCTCCGGACTTCCTCGACCATCGCCCCGGCGGCCCGGCCGACCGCCTTCATCGTCATCGCGCAGAAGATAAAGGACATCATCCCACCGATAAAGAGTCCGCAGAGCAGCAGCGGGTTGAGCAGGGTGATGTCGTAGGCGTCGAGAAAGCCCGAGACCCCGGCGGCGGCGGCCGGGACCGCTTCTTCGGACATCCGGCCGGCCCAGATCTTCACCTGGTCCATATAGGAAGCCAGGAGGGCCATCGCGGTCAGGGCGGCGGAACCGATCGCGAAACCCTTGCCGGTGGCGGCGGTGGTGTTCCCCATCGCGTCGAGGGCGTCGGTCCGTTCCCGGACATTAGGCGGGAGACCCGACATCTCGGCGTTGCCGCCGGCGTTGTCGGCGATCGGGCCGTAAGCGTCGGTGGCCAGGGTGATCCCCAGGGTGGAGAGCATCCCGACCGCGGCGAAGCCGATCCCGTAAAGGCCGGCGGCCATATGGGAGAACCCGCCGGCGAAGCCGTAGGCGCAGAGGATCCCGAGGACGATCGTGATCACCGGGATCCCGGTGGAGAACATCCCCACCGCCACCCCGTCGATGATCGTGGTGGCCGGCCCCATCTGGGCCTGGTCGGCGATCCCCCGGGTCGGTTTATACTCGTCGCTGGTATAGTGCTCGGTGGACTGGCCGATGATCACCCCGGCCAGGAGGCCCGCCGTCACCGAGCCGAAGATCCCCCAGGGGATGAAACCGGTCAGGGCCATCACGGCCACGGCCGCCAGGATCAGAATCGTGGAACTCATCGTGCCGGTCAGCAGGGCCCGGAGGAGGGTTTTCTGGCTGGCCTCCTCCCGGGTCCGGACCAGGAAGATCCCGGCGATCGAGAAGAGGATCCCCAGGCCGGCCACGATCATCGGGGCGGTGACCGCCCGGATCCCCCCGAAGGCCCCCGAGGCCAGCGGCAGGGCCGCCCCCAGGGCGGCGGTGGCCAGGATCGAGCCGTAGTAGGACTCGTAGAGGTCGGCGCCCATCCCGGCGACGTCGCCGACGTTGTCGCCGACGTTATCGGCGATGGTGGCGGGGTTGCGGGGGTCGTCTTCCGGGATCCCGGCCTCGACCTTCCCGACCAGGTCGGCCCCGACGTCGGCCGCCTTGGTGTAGATACCCCCGCCGACCCGGGCGAAGAGGGCCTGGGTCGAGGCCCCCATTCCGAAGGTGATCATCGTGGTCGTGATGTTGACCAGCTTCTCGTGGGGGGTGGTTCCGGACTCGACCAGGGTCATCCCGAGAAAATCCAGGCCTTCCTTCATATTCTCCGCCGTGTAGACCAGCTTGTCCAGGATCAGGTACCAGATCGAGATGTCGAGGAGTCCGAAGCCGACCACCACAAGTCCCATCACCGCCCCCGAACGGAAGGCGACCTGGAGGCCGGCGTTGAGGGAGTTCCGGCAGCCTTCCGCGGTCCGGCCGGAGGCGTTGGTGGCGGTCTTCATCCCGAGAAACCCGCAGAGGGCGGAAAAGAACCCCCCGGTTAAAAAGGCCACCGGGAGGAAGGGGTTCTGGACCCCGAGAAAAGCCATCAGCGCGAACACGACAAAGAATGCCCCGAAGACCAGGGCGACCACCCGGTACTGCCGCTGGAGGTAGGCGAAGGCCCCCTCCCGGATGTAGCGGGCGATCTCCACCATCTTCTCGGTGCCTTCGGAATTGGTCATCATCCGACGATAGAGAAAAAGAGCCATCACGATCGCCAGGATGGCGGCCAGGGGGGCGATCCACCAGAACAGCGGGGTGGACATCGTCTCCGGTCCGGCCGCGGCCCGGGAGATCCCGGGGAAGGCCGACAGCCCCGGGAGAATCATCAGAATCAGTTTCAATATCCTTCTCAGCTGCATAAGAATTTCCTTTCGATATTTCCGCTCCGGGGAGATACGCGATTCCGACAGAGAAAACGGGGCCCACAAAAGACGTGAGCCCCGTCAGGAACTTCGCGGCATTTTCGGCGGAGCGCGGTTCGAGTCTTCGCCGGGCTTAGAAGAAATACTTGAAACCGGCACCCATAATCACGCTGTTAAGCTTCTCGCTCTGGATGGGGCCGTTGTTGACCCGGAACTTGTAATCTTCCAGGAACCAGAGGTGCTTGACGTCGATGTTGAAAACCAGGTCCTGGGTGATGCAGTAATCGAAGCCGATCGCCAGGTGCATCCCGAAGGAATCCCGGGCCCGGACACTGATCCCGTCGACGTCGCTCCGAAAGCTGTTAAAGAAGATGCTGGGCCCGAAGCCGAGGTAGAGACCGAATTCCGGCGTCGGTTCCCCCCGCAACTCGAAGGTCAGGTTGGAATAGGTCAGGCGGGCCTCCCCGGAGATCGGATCGTTCCAGGTCGGGCGGGTGTGGCCGACCGAGAGGGCCGTGGCGAGGATATTGCTCACCTGATAGGAGATAATCCCCTCGTAGGCGATCTCGCTGTCGACGCCGTCGTTGGAGTAGGGGAAGAAATAGGCGACCCGGGCGCCGAGGCCGGGACGGCAGGAGACGGAAATCAGCTGTTCCCCGACACTGTAGGGTTTCCAGGAATCGACGTGGCCGGCGTCTCCCAGCCCCCGATCCAGGTAAGCCTGCCCCCAGCAGACGCCGCTGAATCCGAGAATCAGGCAGACTCCCGCTATCGCTGCAACCGCTTTTCTCATAACGCTCTACTCCTTGTCGTGCCCCGGACAACCGGGGCCAGTTTAGGGACTTGGATGACTATAAGATATCCCCGGATAAAATAGCAAGAAAAAAATCGCTATATATGCCGAAGGGGGGATTCGAACCCCCAAGAGGTTTCCCTCACATGGCCCTCAACCATGCGTGTCTGCCATTTCCACCACTTCGGCGCGAACCGGATTGCCCGGGCTAGTCCGATTCTGGAATATACAGAAAGCCGTCGATATTGACAACATTCTTATTCCGGCCGAAGGCGGCCCCCGCGCCCCGGATATTTTCCAGCGGGACGAGGAGCGGGACGACCTTATCCCGGTAGCAGCTCTCGGGGATCACCGGCTCCTCGGGGACCAGCCTCTGGTAGGCGAAGTACCACTCGGCCCCGGCCCGGAGGGACCGGAGAAAGCCTTCCCCTGCGAGATAGACCAGGGCCCGGCCGCCGGGATCGAGTTCCGATCTGACCCGCCGGAAGTCCGGGTCGTTCTCCAGGGCCGGAATCCGGCCGGACCGGTGGTCGATTATGTTCCGGAGCATCTCCCTGGACCCGGCCACCACCAGCGCGTCTTCGGGGAGGGCGTAGGCCGGGTCGGAGAAGAAGACCCCGGGAAAAGAGGTGATCTCGATCCCCCGGTAGTCCTCCCGGACCGGGCGCAGTCCCTGCTCCAGGACCGCCCAGGCGGTTATCCGGTCCATCACCCCGGCCGCCCCCTCCCGGTCGGCCAGGCGGCCGACCAGGGCGAAGGGGGGGACGGGGAGGAACTCCTCCCCGGTCAGGCCGCCGAAGACCAGCCCCCAGCTGCCGGCGAAGACCGGGAGGATCTCCCGGCGGAGGCTGAGACCGGAGGCCCTCTCCCAGCCGGCCAGGCCGGGGAAGTGATCGCCCTCGG
>PWXJ01000024.1 GCA_003561965.1 PVC group bacterium | reverse complement strand
TGAAGGGGGCGGAGCTGTCCCGGTTGCCCTGGAAGAGCCCCATAATCTGCTCGGCGTTGTTGATGTTGTAGGCGCCCAGGGCGTATTTGCCGTAGGCGTGTTGAAAGAGTTCCTTGGTCGATACGATCATCGGTTGTTCTCCTTTTCGCTGCAGCCCGGGCGGGAACGGCGCCAGGCGGGTTTACGTTCGGATCGGACGGGTCGGCCTTTCGGGGAATTATAGCACGCGTTGAGGCTCGGACAAGGCGGAAATCCGGGAACGGCGGCGCCGGAAGAGGGAAACCAGGCCGGCCAGGAGGAGGAAACCGGCCATCAGGAGGAGGAAACGGAGTCGGTAGGCCCGGAAGACCTCCTCGGGCATAAAGCTGATCGAACTCCACCAGAGCCGGCGCCAGTTGTCCGGCTCGGGGCCGATCCGGACAAAGATCCGCATCAGGAACAGGTGGGCGGCGGCGAGGTAGCCGAGGATGAAACCGTTCCGGTAGAGCGCCGGGCGGGAGGCGAGGGCAACCGACGCCAGCAGGATCACCGCCGGGAAACCGATGAAGTTGATCCGGTCGAGGTCGGCTCCCCCGACGACCAGGAAGAGAAGCCAGAAGGGGATGTAGACCGCCACTTCCGGCCGCTTTCTTAAATACCGGAAGACGGCCGGAAGCCCCGAGAGGATGACGAAGAGGGCGGCCCCGTAAACATTGGCGAAGGAGTAGAGGTTCCGCCGCCAGTGGACGACGGTGAGACGGAGAAATTCCCCCCCGTGGCCGAAGTAACTGAAGTCCGGGTTGGCGGGGCGGATCAGCAGCCGGGGGAGGATAAAGAGAACCAGGGCCGGAAGGGAGACCAGGGCGGTCCGGCGGAGGACGGCGGGGTCGAAAAGGCCGGGCCGCTCCCGGCGGGAGAGGTAATAAGCCGGGATCAGGGCGAGGAAGTATTCCCGGGTCAGGGCTCCCAGGCAGAGGGCGGCCAGGAACAGCCCGTCCTTTCTTCTCAGCAGCGCGAAGAAGGCCAGGACCAGGAGAAGGTAGTAGGCGGAGTCGGTCTGGTAGGGGTAGAAGAAGGCGAAGCGGACGTTGACCCAGGAGAAGAGGTAGAAGAAAACCCCGGCGGCCGACGCGGTCAAAGAACCGCTCTCCCCTTCGAGAATCCGGAAGAGGAGCAGGGCGGAGAGAAATATCGCGGCGAAGTTGAAGAGCGGCCAGGCCGTCTCCACCGGAAGCGGGATCAGGTAGAGCAGGGTCGCCGGGAAGAGACGCCAGCAGTAGGGGGCGGTCCGGGCGGCCGGGGCGGCGGAGAAGGGCTCGACGGCCATCGCCCGGTAGAAGTGGGCGTCGTACCCCCCGAGCCAGACCGGGGTCAAGAGGCGGATCCCGATCATAAGGACCAGGATCGAGGCGGCGACGGTCAGATTTCTCTTCATCCCTGCTGCCGGGGCGGTAAATTAATCGGGCGGCGATCTTCCGCGGTCGGGCGGCGGCGAATTGTCTCCGGTCAGAGTGACTTCAATTCCTCGAAGAACGGCCGCAACTCGGGCGAGCCGATCAGGGCGTCGGCGTTGCGGAAGAATTCATCGAAGTTCCAGTAACCGAGTTTCTGGTAATAACGGGCCTGGAGGAGCATCTCCAGCCGGTCGGCCTGGCGGACCAGTTTCGCCTCCGGGGTCCGGTTGGTCTCGAATTCCTCCCAGAGTGTGAAATATTCCCCGCCCCGCTCCAGGGAGGAAAATACCTCCAGGGCCGACTCCCTCTCCCGCCGGTGCTTCTCCTCCGGACTGACCCCGTCGACCGGGGTGATGTCCCCGGCGTGGATCTCCCCCGCCTCGTGGACCAGGGCGATCCGAATCACCTTGAGCAGGTCGGCGGAAGGAAGATACCGCTCGGCTAAAAACATCGCCAGCAAAGTTACCCCGAAACTGTGCTCGGCGACGCTCTCGCACTTCTCCTTCGGAACGTGTCTCTTCAGCCAGCCCTGGCGGTAGAGGTTCTTCAGTTGATGGAACTCCGCCAGTACCCGCAGTATCGGTGAGGGCGGATCCAGCACCCGTCGGGGATGAACATTCTTGACTTCCATCACGATTATCCTCGGCCGGACTGTTTCATAACCCGGGCTAACGGAGTTCGAGGACCAGGCCGTAGCCCCGGCCGTGCCCGATCCGGAGGCGGTAGCGCCCGGGGAGGAGGCGGGGGATGACCGGCTCCTTTCCCGGCCGGGTGAGAAACGACCAGACCGGTTTCCCGGCTTTCTCCAGCCGGAGGCGGACCCCGTCAAGCGGGCGGCCCGCGCCGTCGCGGACCGACAGCCGGCAGGATACCCCGCCCTCCCCGCCCCGGAAGAGTTCCACCGCCGCCTCGATCCCCTCCCCGGAAAAGGATTGCCGGTACCCCCCCTCCCCGGCCGGGGTATTCTCCGGGCCGTAGTCGGCCGGCCGCTCCGCGGCCCAGCCCAGGCCGGACGGCGCGGCGGACAGCGTCGAGAGGTCGCACTCGATCACCCCGAGCGACACCTCCGGGCCGGGGAAGAACTTCTCCCCGATAATCTCCCCGACCCGGGCCGGCGGTTGCTGGTTCCCGGCGGCGGCCAGGCGGAGAAAGTCCCCCGCCCGGTCCAGTTCCTCCGCCCGCCGCCGGCAGGCGGGACAGGAGGCGAGGTGCTCCTCGAGCCGGGCCGACTCCCCGGCCTCCAGTTCGCCGTCCAGGTGGCGGCTGATCGTTTCTCCGGGCGGACAATTTGTCATCACGGTTCCCCCATTTTACCATTTATGCCTACCTGACAGTCGGACCGGGGGGAGGATTTATTCCCAGATATCTTCCAGGGAGTGGATACCCGCCGCCGCCAGCAGGTCGGCCAGCCGGGACCTGGCCAGGTAGAGTTCCTTCCCGACATAGTTGGTATCCGCCTCCCGGCCGGGGCGCCGGGATAGGGATTCGGCGATCTCCCGGTAGCTCATACCCTCCAGCCACCGCTCGACGATAAATCTCCTCCCCGCCGGCAGTTTCCCGAGAAATCCCTCCAGCATTTTCCCCGCCTCCTTCCGGACAGCGGGCCGGTCCGGACCGGGTTCCAACCCCGCCGGAGAGTCTTCAACCCGGTGGAGAAGATCGGCTTCGGCCAGGGGACGGGGAACGTTTTTCCGGAGCCGGTCGACCGACTTGTTCCGGACGATCTTTCCGATCCAGGTGGCGAGGCTCGACCGTCCGGAGAAGGACTCCAGGGAAGAGAAGACCGCTTCCCAGGACTCCATAAAAACGTCTTCCCGATCCCGCTCCGGAATCCCGGCCCGGGCGATCATCGACCAGGCCAGGGGGCCGTAACGGTCGTAGATCCCCCTGAAGTCGGTTTGCTCCATCCGATCAGCCCGGGGTAGTCCGGTTCGGGATAAGCGAGATCAACGCGGCTCAGATATCGACCAAAAGGGAGCGGGATTCGGGGATCTCTCCCTCCCCGAGCACCTCCCCTGACCGGTCGAGCAGGCGGTAGCGGCGCGGACCGGGGTCCCGGATGACGATCTCCAAATCGCGCAGAGGATAGGGGGTGGAATTATCGCAGTGGATCACCAGGGTCTCGCCCTCCGGCTCGGTCCGGAAGTCGGCCGCCTCCCGGGCGGTCCACCACTCGGCCAGCTCGGCCATCGTGCAGAACCAGGCCCCTTCCTCCCGGAGGTGATTGACGAACCGCTCCAGCCGCCGGAGGTTTCTCGGCTCGCCGATCTGGGGGAGGTGGGTGAGGAAGGCGAAGACCCCGCCCCGGTCCCGGTAGCGGTGGAAGACCTTGAGCGCCTTCCTCCTCCGGACGGTGGGGTCGGTCTGGGAGGTGACCTGGATCAGGTCCAGGCCGTCCGGGCGGTAGGGATACATCAGCCGCCGGCGGTAGGCGGGGAGCAGCAGGGTCTCGGGGGTGGTCGGCGGGAGGTCGAGATCGGAGCCGTAGAGAAAACCAAGCCGGTCGAGGGCGCGGAAGGTCCGCCGGTTTCCGGAGAAGCAAGGGCTCCGGTGTCCCTGGGGGGGGAAGCCGAGTCCGGTCAGGATCTCCCGCCCTTTCCGGATAATCCGGTACTGTTCCTCCTCGGAGAGAAAATGCATCTCCGCCCCCATCCGAACTGAACTCCCCCGGTTCTTCTCGCTGAAATGGGCGTAGCCGTGCTGGGCGATCTCGTGGCCGTCGCGGCGGAGCTTCTCCAGCATCTCCACCGCCTCGCTCCCGGCGGTCAGGGGATAGCGGCCGAGGTGGTTGGGGATGACGAAGAAGGTCGCCCGGACCTCCAGTTCCTCAAGCAGCCGGCGGAGGTTCTCCACCGGCTCGAGGTCGGAGGCCGCGGAGAAATCGTCGTTGGTTAATATCGCCGCCACCGGGGCTCCCCGGGGATAGAGGCCGACCGCGATCTCCCGGTTTTCGAGAAACCGGACCGGGGGCCCGCCCAGGTAATCCCGCCAGACGTGGCTGGTGTTGTAACCGATCCAGGCCAGGAGGAGAAATATCCCCAGCCCGAAATAAAGGAGGATTCTTTTAATTCTTTTTTTCACGACACGCCAGCTCCCCGGTGATTCCGTCTCCTGACTTCTGTCTTCTGAATTCTGGATTCTGGATTCTGTATTCTTAATTCCGACTTCCTCTATATATCATATAATTCCCATTCCTCATAGGACGACGGCGGAAGGTCGGCCAGGAAACGCGAGGGGTTCTGGATCACCTCCATCCCCGACCGCTGCCTCATAGTCAGGGGGTAGAGGAGGTAGAGTTCGTTCCGGCAGCGGGTGGCGGCGACGTAGAAGAGCCTCCTCTCCTCCTCCATCGCGGCCGCGTCGCCGTAACTGGGGGCGGCGGGGAACCTCCCCTCGGTCAGCCAGATGATGAAGACCGCGTCCCATTCCAGCCCCTTGGCCTGGTGGACGGTGCTGAGCACGACCATCTCCCGTCGGACGCCGGGCTCGATATCCTCCGCGACCAGCCCCCCGATCATCGCCAGTTCGTCGAGATACTCCTCCAGATCCTCGTAGCGGGCGGCGTAGCGGGCCAGCTGGATCAGGTCCTCCCGCCGCCGCTCGTAGTTGGCGTACTCGCCCTTCAGGTAGTCGTCGTAACCGCTCTCCATCACCAGCCCGATCAGCCCGGCCGGGCGGCGGGGCGCCAGGCCGCTCAATTCCCCGATGGTCCGGCGGAAACCCTCCCAGGACTCCCGGGCCCGGGAAGGGACCGCCCCCGAGACCTCCGGGGTATCCAGACCTCCCAGCGGGTCGGCCAGCCCGGAGAGGGCGGCCCAGACCTTCTCCGCCGTCCGGGGTCCGACCCGGGGGAGTTTGACCAGGATCCGTTTCCAGGCGATCTCGTCGCGGGGGTTGTCGATCACCTTCAGATAGGAGAGGACGTCCTTGATGTGGGCCTGCTCGAAGAAGCGGATCCCGGAACGGACGGTGAAGGGGATCTCCCGGCGGGCCAGTTCCATCTGAATCTCCATCGAGTGGAAGTGCGAACGGTAGAGGACGGCGATCTCCGAGGGGCTGACCCCTTCGTCGATCAGCTCCAGGATCCGCTGGGCGACGAAGTCCGCCTGCTCGTAGACGTTTTCGGTCCGGACCAGGGCGGGGAGGCACCCCGGTTTCTTCACCGGGCGGAGGGTCTTGCGGTAGGAGTCCTCGGCCCGGGCGATGATCCGGTTGGCGAAACCGAGGATCTGCGGGGTCGAGCGGTAGTTGGTCTCGACGGTGAAGACCCGGCAGCCGGGGTACTGCCGGGGAAAGTCCCGGATATTCCGGAAGAGCGCCCCCCGGAACGAGTAGATCGACTGCGAGTCGTCCCCCACCACCATAATGTTCCGGTGCCCCCCGCCGAGGAGATCGACGATCCGGGCCTGGACGATGTTGGTATCCTGGTACTCATCGACCAGGATATGCTTGAACCGGCGGCGGTAACGCTCGGCGACCTCGGGGTGCCGGGAGAGCAGCTCCTCGAGGAAGAGCAGCAGGTCGTCGAAGTCGAGGTAGTTCAGCTCCCGCTTCCGTTGCCGGTAGCGGCGGGCGACCAGTTCGATCCGGGGGGCGAGTTCGCTGAAGTGGGGGGCCTTGAACTCCACCGCCTCGGCGATCCCGGTCCCGGTGTTCCGGGCGTAACCGACGATCTCCAGCAGCACCCTCCCCCGGGGGAAATGCCTGGCCCGGGTATCGTTCCCGGCCTCCCGGGACACCGCCTCGATCAGGACCCGGGAGTCCTCGCGGTCGAGGATGGTGTAGTTGGGCCGGTAGCCGAGCAGTTCGGCGTGGCGCCGCAGGACCCGGTTGCCGATATGGTGGAAGGTCCCCCCCCAGAGCCCGGAGAGGTCGGCCGGGACCAGGTCCTCCACCCGCCGGAGCATCTCCTCGGCCGCCTTCTTGGTGAAGGTCAGCAGGAGGATCGCCTCCGGCCGGACCCCCCGCTCCAGCAGGTGGGCCACCCGGTAGGTGACGATCCGGGTCTTCCCGCTGCCGGCCCCGGCGATCACCAGCGACGGCCCGTCGGGGGCGCGGACGGCGTCCAGCTGCTGGGGGTTGAGTTCCTTCCGGTAATCGATCTCCACCCGGGGGACGGGCCGTTTTATACCGTACTGTTTCGCCGGCGCGGCCATCTCAGATCTTCATCCGGGGGTCGAGATAATCCCGGGCGGCGTCGCCGAGCAGGTTGCAGGCGATCACGGTCAGGGCCAGGGCCAGACCGGGGAAGAAGGTCATCCAGGGGGCGGACTTCAGGTACTCCCGCCCGGCGCTGATCATAAATCCCCAGGCGGCGGCCGGTGGCCTCACCCCGAGGTCGAGGAAGCTCAGGGCCGACTCGGCGAGGATGAACGACCCCACCTTGAGGCTGGCCACGACCAGGATCAGGGGGAGGCAGTTGGGCAGGACGTGGCGGAGGATGATCCTCAGGTGGGAGGAGCCGCCGGCCCTCCCCGCCTCGACGAACTCCCGGCGTTTCAGGGAGAGGGTCTCCCCCCGGATCACCCGGGCGATCGAGGACCAGCCGACCAGGGAGAGGGCGATCACCACCGAGAAGAAACCGGGAGAGAGGACGATGGTGATCCCGATTGCCAGCAGCAGCCCGGGGAAGGCCAGGGTGATATCGGTCACCATCTGGAGAAAGGAGTCGACCGGTCCCGAGAAGTAGCCCCCGGCCAACCCGACGGCCGCCCCGATCACCAGGGAGGCCGCCGTCGCCCCGGCCCCGATCAGGAGGGAGAGCCGGGCCCCGTAGAGGACCCGGGTGAAGACGTCCCGGCCCTTCTCGTCGGTCCCGAAGAGGTGACGGCGGGAGGGCGGCCGGCTGATCCGGTCGAGATCGACCGCGTCGGGGTCGAAGGGAGCGAGCAGCGGAGCCAGCAGCGCCGCCACGATCATCAGGGCCAGGAAGGCGGCGGATACCGCCGCCAGCTTTTTTCTTCTAAAGAACGAGGTCATTTCCTACTCCCCACTGCCCACTGCCCACTGCCTACTGCCTATCATAACGTATCCTCGGATCGATCAGGGCGTAGGAGAGATCGACCAGGATGTTGGCGGCGACGAAGATCACCGCCCCGGTCAAAACGCAGCCGATGATCACCGGGTAGTCCCGCTGGAGGATGGCGTTCATCGCCAGCCGGCCGATCCCGTCCCAGGAGAAGATGGTCTCGGTCAGGACCGCGCCGTTGAGGTAGGAGCCGAAGTCGAGACCGGCCAGGGTGACGATCGGGATTAAGGAGTTGCGGAAGATATGCCGGGAGACGACCCGGAACCGGGAGAGTCCCTTGGCCCGGGCGGTGACCACGTGATCGGACCCGGCGACTTCCAGCATACTGGCCCGGGTAACCCTCGCCAGGTAGGCGGCCGAACGGGACCCGAGGGGGACCGCGGGCAGGACGAGAAAGATCAGCGCCCCGCCCCCCATCCCCGAGGGAGGGAACCAGCCCAGGTAATAGGAGAAGATCAGGATCAGGATCAGGCCGGCCCAGAAGACCGGGATCGAGATCCCCCCGATCGCCAGCAGGGAGCAGAGCCGGTCCCAGACGCTGCCCGGGCGGAGCGCCGAGACCACCCCCAGGGCGAGGCCGAAGACCACCGCCAGCAGCATCGCCCCCGCCGCCAGCCGGGCGGTGGCCGGGAGCTTGTCGAGGATCATCCGGATCACCGGGGTCCCGGTGAAGTAGGAGCGGCCGAGATAGGGCTGCTTGAAGAGCGAGACCCGCCGGACCGTCCGCCCCTCGACCTCCTCGGTCCGGACGGCGGGGACGGTCAGCGGGGAGAGATTGGCGAGGAATATCCCGTACTGGACCAGGAACGGCCGGTCGAGCCCGAGGCGGTCCCGGTGGCGCTCGATGACCTCCGGCGAGGTCCGCTCCCCGACCAGGGCGTGGGTCGGGTCGCCGGGGATGGCCTTGACCAGGATGAAGGAGACCAGGGTGATGCCGAGCAGGGTGGGGACCGCGACCAGCAGCCTCTTGACCAGGTAGCGGATCATTGAAAGGCTGCCAGGTCTTTCTCCAGCCGCTTCCGGGCCGGTTCTTTCCGGTAGGGTTCCAGGAAAGACTGGTCGAGGGCCGCCAGCATCAGACCCTTGATCTCCTCCAGGGTGAAGTCAAAATACTCCATCGCCAGCAGCAGCTCCCGGGAGAAGGTGGTATCGCTGATCGCCGGGTCGTCGGTATTGAGCGAGATCCCGATCCCGTAGTCGTAGAGCCGGCGGACCGGGTGGGAGGGGAGGTCGGGGACGGTCCGGGTCTGGACGTTGCTGGTCAGGCAGATCTCCAGGGGTACCCCCCGCTCCTTGAGCCAGTCCATCAGCGCCGGGTCGTTGACGATCCGGACACCGTGGCCGATCCGCTGGGCGCCCAGTTCCTCCACCGCCACCCGGATATTGGTCTCTCCTCCCCCCTCGCCGGCGTGGACGGTGATGTTGAGGCCGCTCTCGAGGGCGACTCCGAAAGCGGTGGTGAACAGCTCCGGGGGGAAGGCCTCCTCGTCCCCGAAGAGATCGACCCCGACCACCCCGAGGCCGGAGTAGTCGGAGGCGATGTTGACCGCCCGGAGGGCGGGCTTGATCCCGTTGGAACGGGAGATCCCGACGATGAAACCGACCTCGAGATCGAAATCCTTCTCCGCCCGGCGGGCGCCCTTGAGGACCGCCTGGAGCAGCTCCTCCCAGCTGTGGGGGCTCTCCAGGGTCATAAAGACCGGGCTGAGACGGAGTTCGAGGACCCGGATATTGTCCCGGGCGCAGTCCCGGCAGACACAGTAGGAGACGTATTCTACCGCCTCCAGGGTGGGAAAGGCCATCCCGATCCAGAAGAACTTGTCGAGAAACT
>PWXJ01000242.1 GCA_003561965.1 PVC group bacterium | reverse complement strand
TCTTTTCCGCCCCGGCCGGCCCGGAAACAGCAGTAACCGGTCCCGAAGAGGGCGGCCGCCGCCAGGGGAAGCCCCATACCCCAACGGAGGGAGAAGAGCGGGTGGTAGAGCCAGCCCCGGGAAGAGGCGATCTCCGGCAGGAGCCTAAAGCCGGTGACGAACTGGCCGGTGATGATCGCCCACCGAATCTCCCGGAAGGCCGCGCCGGCGGAGAGAAAAGTGTAGGGCGACCCGAGAAAGAAGACCGCCCCCGCCCCCGCCAGGGCGGAGAGGAGCCGCCCGGGCTCTCGCCGACCCCGGGAAAAGTGGGCCGCCAGCAGGGGAACGGCCAGGAGGATCCCGTAATATTTCACCGCGGCCGCCAGGCCGAGCAGCAGTCCGGCCGACAGGTAATCTCCCCACCGGCCCCGGCGGAGGACGCCAACGGCGGGAAGGAAGAAACTTACCGCCAGCAGGGCGGCGGGGATGTCAAGCATCGCGAAGCGGGAATCGCGGGCGTGGAGGAAACCCAGGGCCAGAAAGAAGGCGGCCAGGAGCCCGACCCCGGGGGAGAAGAGCCTCCTCCCGACCAGGTAGAGGAGGTAAACAGTGGCCAGCCCGCCCAGGAGAAAGACTGCCCGGAAGAGGAGGTGGACGAAACCCGGATCGGCCAGGTAGAGTTCGAGGGCCGATCCCCCGGAGAGGCCGGGCCGGAGGCGGGCCGCCGCTTCCAGCAATATCCGGGAGAGGTAAAAGGGCAGCCCCGGCCAGACGAAGTAACCGGGGTTGAGATCGGCGGGGGAGATCCGGAAGGCGACCGCGATCAGCCGGTCCTCGTCCGGCCGGCAGTAGGTGGAAGGCAGCCCGTACCCGATCCCCCACAACCTCACCCCCGCCGCCAGGACCAGGATCGCCGAAATCAGATAAACTTCCCTCTTCCGCTTCATCCGAAACAACCATCTTAACCCGGATAATTCACAATCACTTCAGTTTGCCGCAATCTGTTTCGATTGCATCGTCGGCCCAAAATTTTTCGGGCCTCCCCGCAATGACAAATTGCGATCCGGCTTTAGACGGAGAAGCCATCTCTATCACCCTGGCTGATAATATTGTTTTTCGTGGTCCGATGCCGGAATAACTTCGCCCTTGAGAAGACAGAGAACCGCCGGGACAAAACCCAGAAACAGCGGCACCAGCAGAAACCTGGTCTCTTCCGGAAAGGCCTTGGCGTAGTAATGCAGGAAGAGCCAGGCCGGTATCGCGGGCAGAAAGAAGTCCCGCAAGCTTCCCGGCCACCTCCGGACGGCGGCCAGGGCGACCAGCGGCGTCAGGTTGGCGACCAGAAATACATTCCGCCAGGCCAACGGTGTTGACAGGTTCCTGGCCAATCTTGTCCATCCGGGAGCCCCCCAGGTCTCGACGAAAGAAGGGCCGGGGAGAAATACATAACGCAGGGAGAAGAAGATCGCAAAAAATAGGCCGAGACTCCCGATAAAGATCAACCGTTCGCGGCGGCCCGGCCTCAAGGCCGCCGCGGGCAGCAGCAGGGCGGGAAGAAGGACGCCGGTCTCCCGATTCAGGGCGGCGGCGGCCGCCAGCGGAATGAACCAGAGCAAACGCCCCCTGGTCACGGCCAGCGCGCCGAGAAGGTAGATGACCAGGTCGGTATAGGTGCTGAAAGCAAGGTCGCTGTTATAGAAAGCGTGCATCATCCCCCAGCCGGCCAGCGTCAGGCCGATCGCCCGCTCCGAAGCGGAGAACCCCCAACCCCGGAGAAGAGCGGCCGCCAGGTAAAATATCAGCAGGTTTTGCATCAGCCGGAAAAGGCTGAAGACCACGCCGGCCTCTTCCACCCCCGACGCGGCACCCAGCCGCAGCGCCCCTTCGACCAACGCCTGGGAGAGAACCCGGTATCTCCAGGGGCTGGTGGCGCTGCCGTCCATCACCTCGCGGTGCCGTTGAACCTGGGTCTCCCGGAGATAGCGCCCCCCCACCCCGCCCAGCACCCAGAGCTGGGAATAGAGCGCGGCCGCGGCCAGGAGAATGATCATCAAGGTTTCCAAACGGCGGGCGGAAAACCTGAAAATACCCAAGGCCGTCCCGGCCTCGGTCAGGAAAAGGAATCCGGGGACCAGGAAGACCGCCAGGGGAATGAGAACCAGCCGGTGATCGGGGAAGAAGACGATAAACAGGGAGACGGCCGGAGGTATCAGCGTGATCGGGGCCAGCCGCCGGAGGCGGCGCGGCCAGCGGGGAAACGTCAGGAGAGCGACGACGGGCAGGACGCTGCACAACCATACCAGCCGGACCCAGGTGAGACTGTGACCGAGATTGTAAGCCGCCAGTTCCAGCCCGGGGCGCCGGCCCCAGACCGCCGTCGGCCAGATCCGTCCCGACAGGTTGCAGAAGATCAGGATACCGGCCGCCCAGGCCGCCGTTGAGGAAAGGGCGACGATCAAACTCTCCCCGCGCCGGACCTCTTCCCCGTAATCCCGGACCGGGGCGGCCAGGGGCAGGACCGGCAGAATAACGGAAAAAACACTCCAGGGAGCGCCGAGAAAAGCCAGCAGCGGATAAAATCTCCTCCGCCGGCCGGAGAGAAGAAGTATGCCGGCCAGGGTCCAGACCGCCGTCCAGAAGACGCCGGTGTCGATCCTTCCTTCCCGGAAGGCGTAAAGCAGTCCCCAGGCCAGCAAAAGCAGCCCGATAATCCGCCGGGAATAGGCCAGGCCCAGCTTCTTCCACCACGACCACGCCAGTAGGAAAATCAGGGCGTTCTGGAAGAAACGCAGCGAGACCAGGCCCCATCCCGGGGAAAACCCTCTCCGGGTCAGAAACAAGCTCCAGGACGCCAGCAGACGCTCGGAGAGGCGGAAGAACTCCCGGGGTGAGGCAGCGAGGGATTCCGCCTGCGACTCGTGGCTGCGGATCGAGGGCGGTCCGTAGGATTCCCACTCGGTGAAGACGGTCATCGCCGCCAGGGCCAGACACAAAATTGCCAATGCCGCCGCACCGTAATATCTGTTTTTCACTGTTGCGGAACAGTTACCTTCGGCTTGATCAATACATCCAATTACAATCCAGGACGCCAGGATATAGTTGTCGGCTGTAACTATTCAGGACCCTTCAGCCATATGAGTTGTAATTTAAGACCCCTGCCGGTTTATCCGGCAGGTGAATCAGTTCGTCAGATAACAGCCCGCCCCCCCAACCCCACGCGCCGGTGGGAGTGGGGCGCCGCGGGCTATCTTCTGAACTTTCCCTCCGGCGGGACAAGCCCGCCGGGGGGGATTCTTTCTCTCGGGTGTTCTTCTGAACTTTCCCTCCGGCGGGACAAGCCCGCCGGGGGGGGGAGGCTGTTACCGGGTCCTGAATAGTTACTGTCGGCTTCGATTATTTTCGGGGCGGAGGGAGCCGGCCCGGGCCCGATGGTTATCTTCCCCCGGCCAGGATGAAGTCGATCTGCTTCTGATCCATATCCACCTTCTCGACCCGGACCCGGACGGTATCGCCGGCCCGGAACTCCTTCCCGGTCCGCCGGCCCCGCATCCTGGTCCCCGAGCGGTCCAGGCGGTAGAAGTCATCGGTCAGGCTGGAGACGTGGACCAGCCCGGAGAGGAGGTAGCGGTTGAGGTGGACGGTGAAGCCGAAGTTCTTCATCCGGGTGATCACCCCCTCGAAGACCGGGCGGTCCCGCTGCTCGAGGTGAGAGCCGAAAAACTGGAGCTTTCTCAGCTGGAGCATATCCCGCTCCGCCTTCTGGGCGGTCCGCTCGGTCTCCGAGCAGTCGCGGGCCAGCCCCTTCAGGTCCGGTTCCGGCGGGGGCGGCGACTTCTTCAGGAGCGAGCCGATCAGGCGGTGGTTGTAGAGGTCGGGGTAGCGCCGGATCGGAGAGGTGAAGTAGGTGTAGCGGGGAAGGGCCAGGCCGTAATGGCCGAGCGGTTGGGGGGAATACTCGGCCTGCTTCAGGGAACGGACAAAGGCGGTCTGGAGGACGGTGGCCAGGGGAGTCTCCCGGACGGTGTCGAGAAACTTCTGGATGTCCTTCCGGTTCCGGACGTTCTTCACCCGGTGGCCGAAGGCCTCCGCGAACTGCCCGAACTCCTCCAGGTCCTCGATATCCGGGTCCTCGTGGACCCGGTAGATCAGGGGGGCTTTCTTCCGGGAGAGGAAATCGGCCGCCGCCTCGTTGGCGGCGAGCATAAACTCCTCGATCAGCCAGTGGGAGAGGTCGGACTCCTCCAGCCGGACGTCGGAGATCAGCCCTTTCTCGTCGAAAACAATCCTGCTCTCCGGGAGGTCGAGGTCGAAGGCGCCCCGGTCGAACCGCCGCTGCCGGAGTTTCCGGGCCAGCCCGGCCATCCGGTCGAGCATCCCGGTCAGTTCTCCTTCCGCCGCCCGGCGGCCCGGGTTTTTCTCGATCAGGATCGCCCGGACGTCCCCGTAGGTGAAACGGCGGCGGGAGCGGATTACCGAACGGAGGAAGCGGTAGCTTTTCCGTTCTCCGGAGGAGGCGTAGGTGATCAAAACCGACTGGGCCAGGCGGTCCTGGTCCGGGTTGAGGCTGCAGACCTCGGTGGCCAGCCGGGGGGGGAGCATATGGAGGGCCCGGGCCGGGAGGTAGACCGAGGTCCCCCGGAGCCGGGCCTCCCGGTCGAGGGCGGAACCGGCGGGGACGTAATGGGAGACGTCGGCGATGTGAACCCCGAGGACGACCTCGCCGTTTTTCCTCTTCTCGATCGAGACCGCGTCGTCGAAGTCCCGGGCGTCGTCGGGATCGACGGTGAAGAGGACCAGGTCCCTGAGGTCGGCCCGGCCGGCCAGCTCGGAATCGGAAACCCCGGCCCGGGCCTTGGCGGTTTCCTTTTCCGCCCCGGAAGAATATTCCTCCCGGAGGCCGTGCTGGCGGATGGCCGAGAGGGTGTCGACCCGGGGCACCCCGGCCCGGCCCAGGACCTCGGTCACCTCCCCGGCCGGGTTGAGGTGCTTCGAGGGCCAGCCGGTGATCCGGACGGTGGCCTTGTCCCCCGGCCGGGCCTCCCCCAGGCCCTTCCGGTCGATGTAGATGTCGTGGATCAGCGAAGGGTTGTCCGGGACCAGGTAGAAGAGGGAGCCGGTCTGCTCGACCGTTCCGACGATCTCTCCGCTCCCCCGGCGGAGCACCCGGACCACCTCCCCCGCCCGCCGCCGGCGGCGTCCCCGTTCCAGCCGGACCAGGACGGTGTCCCCGTCCAGGGCCCGGTTCATATTCTCCTGGTGGACGTAGATATCCTCGTCCTTGCTTTGTTCGGGGATGACGAAACCGAATCCGCGGGGGTTGACCTCGAGCCGGCCCACCACCAGCCCCAGTTCCTTCGGGACCGCGTAACGGCCGTGCTTGACCCGGACCCCCTCCCCGGCGGCTTCCATCCGGTCGAGCAGCCGGTCAAGTTCCGGGCGGCGGGCCGGGGGCAGCCGGAGCCGTTCGGCGAGGTCGTCCCGGGTCATCGGGCGGTTCTTCCGGGAACGGACCAGGCGGATGATGGTGTCTTTTTTCACTATAGTTACTGGTGGGCGAAGCGGCCCCGGTAGTGGCCCTTGCCGACGGTGTACTCGAAGACGAACTGGCAGATCCGGGTCCCGGGGTGGATGGCCAGGGGGATCGGGCTGGCGTTGTACATCTCGAGGAACTGGTGGTTGTCGATCCCGGGGTGCATAAAACTGGCGGTGATGTGGACCAGCAGTCCGAGCCGGGCAAAGCGGCTCCGCCCCTCCAGCCGGCCGCAGATGTTGTCGGGGAGGGTGATCTTCTCCCGGGTCATCCCCATCACCGACTCCCCGGGGAGGAGAAGGAAGTAATCCTTGACCTTGAACTCCCGGGTGATCTCCCGGAAGTCGGCCCGGTCGGTGATGTGAAAGATCTCCCGGACCCGCTTGTAGATGATGAAGGTGTCGCCGAGGTGGAGATCGACCGAGCCCGGCCCGATCTGCTTCGGCTCGAAGGGATCGATCTTGATCGTCCCGTCCCGGATCAGCTTCCTCAGCTCGCTCTTGGCTATCACGCTCATAATGAATCTCCGTTGTTAAATACAGAATCCAGAAGTCAGAATTCAGGAGCCGGGAAGCGGAACTATGACTGCCTCCACCCGGCTTTTCGGCCCGGCACAGGTTAGCACCTGGCCGAAGTTTCACAAGGGAATTCTCGCCGGCCGACAGCGGTTTCGGTTTGACAATTCCCCGGAATTTCCCTACCGTGCAGCCAGTCCGGACCCGAGGTTTTTCATTATGATTTTTCGCGGACAAATCAGATAATGGACCGGCTGGAACGAATCCTGAGTAACGACCGGATCTCCTACTACCGGCTCCGGGGCGACTATACCGGGAAGATCAGGGCCTACGTCGCCTCCACCCCCTACTCCCGGAATTTCCTCAACCGCCCCGAGATTTTCGGCTGCCGCTTCACCAACGCCCTCCGCCGGACGATCACCCTGTCCCTGAAATACTTTCCCGAGAAGAACGCGATCTCCGGCCTGGAGCCGGAGAAGATCAGCGTGGTCCACTTCCTCCGCTCCGGGCTGAACTTCTCCATCCGCGACAGCCTCTACGACGCCTTCCGGTTCAACACCCAGCTCTCGTCCTTTCTCACCTCCCAGCGGCAACGGGACCGCTATGGCCGCTGGTATGTCCGGGAAGACCAGTACCGGAAGCTGGAGATCCCCGACGGGGTCAGCTTCTTCATCGGAGAGATCGTCGCCACCGGGGTGACGGTGGAGAACGGTTTCGAGATCATCTTCCGGCAGGCCAAGAACCTGGGCCGGGAGGTGGAGAACGTCTTCTTCTTCACGATCGGCTGCCACAAGATCGAGAAGGTCCTCCGGAAATACGACGCCCTCTTCCGGGCGACCTTTCCCGGTTACCGGAATACCTACCTGGTCTATCTGGAAGGGAAATTCCACCTCGCCGACTCCAAAACCCGGGTGGCGGTGAAGATCCAGGGGACCGATCTGCTGCGGGACCCGGCCCTCCTGGCCCCGGAGTTCGAGCTCGCCCAGTACAACTCCCTGGCCCCGGCCCTGGAGCGGTGCGTGATCTACGACGGGGGGGCCCGGGCCTTCAACGTCCCCGACTATCTCGAGGACGTCCGCTCCTACTGGGAGCGGATGGAGGAACTGGCCCGGGGGGGGATGACCCTGGCGGAGGCCCTGGCCGAACGGTGGCCGGCCGGGGCGTATGACCTGTCCCCGGCGGAATTCCGGCAGGCCCGGTCCCGGACCTGGCTCAAGGCCGACCCCGGGCTGCTCCGTGATCTCCACCGGGCCCACCGGGAACGGTGGACCGACGACTTCCGGCGGCGGGCCGAAACCCCCCGGCCCCTGATCAGCCTCTGCCGGCGGCGGCTCCGGGCCCTCCGGCCGCGTTGATCCGGGCTTTATTCGTAAAGCGTACCCGAAGAGTCCCGGGTATATTCCTTTCCCCCGAGGTCCATTGACTCCTCGAGCTTCTCCGGATCCTCGCCGGCTTCCAGCCGCTCCACCACTTCGCGCATCTCGTCGTCCAGTTCCTCCCCGGTCTCCCGGGCCATCTTCCGCATCAGGCGGGCCATCGAGCGGGGGTCGTTCTCGTCCAGGCCGGCGAAGTTGTCCGGGTCGGCCAGACTCTCCAGCCGGCTCTCCTCGGAGCGGGTGAAGGCGAAGGTGCTGTAGACCCGCTTCAAACCGGAAGACCCGCAACGGGGGCAGCTGATTTTTTTCTTTCCCGCCGAGCGGACCAGGAAGCTGAAGATCTTCCGGCATTCCGGGCACCCGTACTCGTAGATCGGCATCAGTCGTTTCTCCCCGGTCAAAATTATTAGTAGTCCGGCAAAGTTCCCTGCGCTATAGTAAACGCGATATCCAATACTCAATCCGGAGAGTTTAACTACCATGAAACCCCGTAAATCTCAATACCTGTTCGCGGCCCTGCTGGCGGTCGCTCTCCTGGCCCCGGCGGTGGTGGCCGGACAGGAGGCGGACCCGGCCGCCTCCCCGACGCCCGACGGCGGCCGGCGGGCCCTTCCCTCCTCCACCCCCCGCCACATTTCCCTGTCACTTTACTTCCGGAGGCCGGCTAAAGTCATCCCGATCCACCGGGAAGAGGGGGAGACGGCAATACCTGTCGAAGATTTCGAAATCGTCGAAGAGAAGCCCTGGCTGACTGAAGATGACGTGGGCTGGATTGACTATCGGCCGGAAGACAACCCGACATTCCTCCGTCTTCTCCTGACCCGGCAGGGAAATTGGAAATACCGGGAGGCGATGGCGGGAAATTTCGGCCGGACCATTCTTCTCGTCATCGACGGCACCGTTCGGGCGACCCAACAGATGGTTCTCACCGAACGGAGAGACCGGATCGATTTCACCGGGAATTTTCCGGTCAGCGAACTGGAAACAATCCAGTCCCAGTTCTCCGCCCGGCCCATACCCAGTCCGTCTCCGGAGCCCTCGCCAACCCCGGTCCCCCGGGATCGTTTCATTATCAGATGAAACGATCCGCTTCCAGCATCGTCCTGGCCTGTCTCCTGACGGCCGTCGCCGGGGCATCCGAGACCCCGATCTCCGCCTTCGATCCCGATCCCTATCTCGGAACCCGCTGGTACGGGGTCTACCTCTTCGAAGAGAAGGTCGGTTACGGCTCGCTCCGGCTGTCTCAGGTCGAGCACGGCGGACAACCGTCCTACCTTTCAGAATTTCGGGTCGATTACCGGCTGAATATCGGGGGCAGCCGGCAGGAGATGTCCTTCCGCGAAGAGAAGACCTACGTCCCGGGCGAGGGGCTGGTCGCCTTCAGGTCGCTCCAGGATTCCCCGCTGGGCCGGGTCGTCTTCAACGGCCGGAAGATCGGAGACGAATTCCTGGTCGAGACGCCGACCGGGGAGCGGACGGCCCCGGCCGGGGAGGAAACCCTGGCCGACGCCCTGGCCCACCTGGAACTGGTCCGGGACAGTCCCCGGACCGGGAAGAGCGTCACCGCCCGCCTGTTCGAAACCACCCTCCTGACCCCGGTCACCGTGACCCACGCCCTGGAGGCGATCGAGGAGCGTTTCCCCGGCGGTGTGCCCCTCCGGGTCTACCGGGTCCGGTCGGAATTCTCTCCGCTCGGGGTCTCCACCGTCTCCCTGATCGACGAAAACCTCCGGACCATCGAGGGCAGCCTGGGAATAGTCACCATCCGGGAGGAAGAAGAAGCCGCCGCCCGCGACCTCGACAGCCCCGGCGACCTCCTCCTCTCCGCCGCCGTCCGCCCCGACCGGCCCCTGCCCCGCCCCCGCCGGGTCCGGTCGCTCTCCCTGAAGTTGAGCGG
>PWXJ01000316.1 GCA_003561965.1 PVC group bacterium | reverse complement strand
CCGGGCTCTCCGGGAACCGTTTCGTCGGCTGCCTCCAGAACCACGACCAGATCGGCAACCGGGCCCTGGGCCGGCGGGTCGGCCACCTCCTCTCGCCGGAGGAGGTGAAGCTCGGGGCGGCCCTGGTCCTGACCGCCCCCTTCGTGCCGATGATCTTCCAGGGGGAGGAGTGGGCCTCCCCCTCACCCTTTCTCTACTTCACCGACCACCGGGACCCCGGGTTGGCCGGGAGGATGAAAGACGAGCGGGGCCGGGAGTTTTCCGAATTCGGCTGGGACCCGGAAGAGATCCCCGACCCCCAGGCCGAAGAGACCTTCGCCCGCTCCCGGCTCGACTGGGAGGCCGCGGAAAAACACCCCCACCGGGAGATCCTGGAGTGGCACCGGGAGCTGATCCGGCTCCGGCGAAACCGGCCGGAACTGACCGACGGGCGGCTGGAAGAGACCTCGGTCCGCTGCCGCGAACAGGAGCGCTGGCTGGTGCTGGGCCGCGGCCGGCTGACCGTCGCCCTCAACTTCTCCGAACGGGAACGAAAGGTCCCGCTCCCCGGATCCGGAAAGAAGAAGATTCTGCTCGCTTCCGAAGAAGGAATCGCCCCGGACGGGGACACCCTCCGCCTCCCCCCCCGCGCGGCGGTGATTTTGGAAGGCTGAGGGGAGGTTGCCTCGAGGGGCGGGCGGCGCAACGGAGGAGGGGGGATGCCCGGGGAGGTAGGACCGTCACTCGAGGTTCAGGGGCAGATGCCGGCTCAGGGGGCCGAAGTGCCGGTCCCGGGAGAGGAGCGAGAGTCCTTCCCGGATAACCTGTTGAGCGATGATCAGGTCCGGAATCCCCACCTGGTTGATCCCGTTACGGAGGCAGGTGACCTGCATCCCGATAATATCGTCCCAATCGATATCCAGGGGAACCCGCTCGATCTCGCGGAGAATTCCGATCAGCTTTCCCTCGCCGCGGTGCTGCAGCGCGGGGATCAACTCCGACAGTATCAGGTTGTTGGTGACCAGCAGGTTCTCCTCGATCAGCCGGTCCATTGACGACAGATCGCCGGACCCGCGGAAGTAGGCCACCCAGGCGGAAGTGTCGACCAGGACCTTCATCCCCGCTTGCGGAGGGTATCCAGGTCGATATCCAGGTCCACCCGCCCCTTATATCCCCGCAGTTCCTGGAGCCGCGCCTTCCGGACGAAATCCCGCAGGGCCTCGACAATCGTGGCCGTCTTGGTCTTGTGATGGGAAACCTTCATCGCTTCCCGCACCAGCCTTTCGGGCAGATCCAGTGTTGTTCGCATCGAATCTCCTCCAATCACGCAATATGCCTTATTAATTACAATAATGCATATATAGTATGCCCAATCCTCTCCCCTGTCCACTTTTTCCCGCCTGAACCAAATTTTCCCGGCGATATTCCTGGCCCTGGTCGGCCTCCGGCTGATAGTATGGGGATAACTCCCTTCCCATAATGATTGTGAACGCGGGCGAGGGCCCGCCAACCGAAAGGAGGAACGCGATGCCGGAATTCTCCACAGCTTTCTCCGGTCTGGCCAGCGACCGGAAACTCACCGACGGCGAGCTGATCCGGGCGATCCGCTTTATGATCGCCGCCGAGTACGAGGCGGTCCAGCTCTATATGCAGTTGGCCGGGTCGATCGACAACAAGCTGGCCAAGGAGGTCCTGCGGGACATCGCCGACGAGGAACGGGTCCACGCCGGGGAGTTCCTGCGGCTGCTCCACGAGCTCGACCCCGACGAGGCCAAGTTCTACGCCGAGGGAGCCGAGGAAGTGGAAGAAGAGATCGAGAAGATGAAGTAAACCGCTTGTCGGACCGGGAGAGAACCCGCCCGGCGAAAGGAGGAAGACGCTGCCGGAGATCCCGACAGCTTGATCCGGCATCAGCGATCTTGCCCGACGTGGCCGAGACAGAACCCCTGCCGGTCGAGCCGCCGCCTGGTCCGGCGCAGGGAGAAGATCGCCCGTCCCAGCACCGCGTACAGCGCGAAGATGGCCAGCCAGGTCGCCCAGCCCGGAAGATAGTCGAACCCGCCCCGCCTCCAGAGTCCGGCCAGCGACGAGACCGGCTCGGGGAAGGAGGCGATCCGGATGAACCAGGCGGCGGTGAGCAGGAGAAAGATCCAGATGTAAGTCCGGCTCAAGCGGAGGCTCATCGCCTCCCAGATGGTGATCGGCTGGTGGGGCCGGAGGGTGGAATCGGTCAGGATCTGTCTCCATTCACCCCGGCCGGCCTTTTCCCGGTCGCCGGCGAGGATCGCCGCCAGAAACTCGGTCTCCATCAGCCGGACCCGCCAGTCGATGGTGGTGTAGAAGGCGTAGCGGCGGGCCTCGATCAGGAGGAACATCAGGATCAGGAAGTGGGCCAGGAAGAGGACGGCGTGGCCGACTCCGGTCCCGGAAAATCCGACGCTGAACATCGCCGCGGTAGCCGCCACCGCCCAGTTGGTGGTGGCGTCGACGATCCTCCGCCAGGCGTTGGAGCGGGTCACCATCGCCCGGTAGTAGTGGGTGATTGAATTGCTCTCGACCGAGTCGTCGAGCAGGTTGGTCTTGAACTCGGTGCTCATAGTTCCCTTCCCCCCGTGGCATTCCGGCGCTGCCGCCTGGAGTTTCCGGTTGTCGGCTTCCCCGGTCTTCACGGGATAAATATAGTACAATCAGCCGTTCCTGGCAACAGCTGCCGGCCCGGGTTCCTGCCTCCACCCGGCCTTTCAGACCGCGAACTGCCGCGCGGCGGGATGATGGCTGACCAGGGCGGCCGTCGACATCTCGGGGACCATCATATCGCTCTCCGTCAGGGAGACGCCGATCCGCTCCGCCTCCAGAAGCCGGCAGGCGTCGGCGTTCATCCTCAGGTCCGGGCAGCAGGAATAGCCGAAGCCGAAACGGGCGCCTCGCCGGAGGGCGACGGGGGTCCGGAAGAGCGGGGCGACGGTCTCGGCCTGGCCGAGCTCGACCCGCATAACCGCGTGCTGGTATTCGGCCAGCGCCTCGACCAGGGCGGCGGCGAAACCGTGCCAGAGGTAAACCTCCCGGTAACGGCCGGACTCCATCGCGCTCTTCTGGAGAGTCTTCAGTCCGTCGCCCAGGGTGACCGCCAGCAGGCCGGCGAGATCGCCGTCCGGCTGGAAGAAGTCCGCCACGCAGAGACGGGGCGGCCGGGAGCGGCGGGGAAATACCCATTCAATCTCTTCCTCTCCCCCGCCGGGGTCGATCAGGAGGGAGTCGCCGCGGGAACGGCAGCGGAACCAGCCGTAAACGATCCCCGGGGTGAAGAGAGCTTCCTCCTCGACCCGCCGCCGCATCCGGTCGAAGAGCTCGGCGGGGGCGATCCCCTCGCCGGAGTCGTCTTCCGCCGGCAGCCGGCCCCCGGCTTTCAACCCCCAGCGCGTGCGATAGAGCGCCCGGCGGTTGAGGAAGGAATAGAGCTCGGGCCAGCCGGGAGGTTCGGCGACCCGGGCGCCCCGGAAAGGCGGCGAGGGGATCTCGGGCGGCGGGGGAACGGCGGCGTCCCGGGCGGACCGGCGGGCGGCGGCGGGGCGGCGCGGGCTCTTGCGGGGAAGGGCGGCCGTTTCGCCGGTCTCCTCGTATTCCCGCAGGCGGGACAACCCGGCGAAGGCGTCGGCGCAGTAGTAGACCGGGCCGGGGTAGTGGGGCCGGCATTCCTTCTCCACGAACTCTTCGGTCAGGGCGGCGCCGCCGAGGAGGACCGGGACCCGCAACCCCTCGGCCGCCATCGCCTTGAGGTTCTCGGCCATCACCGCCGCCGAACGGACGATCAGGCCGCTCATCCCCAGGAAGTCCGCCCCCCGTCCCTTCAGCTCTTCGATCATCTTCTCCACCGGCACCTTGACGCCGAGGTTGATCACCTCGAAGCCGTTGTTGGCGCAGATGATATCGACCAGGTTCTTGCCGATATCGTGGACATCCCCGGAGACGGTGGCCAGGACCAATTTCACCCGGCGGCGGGAGGCCGCTTCCGGGGAGAGGGAGGGCTTGAGGATATCGACGGCGCGCTTCATCACCTCGGCGCTCTTGAGGACGAACGGCAGCTGGAGGCTCCCCTCGTTGAAGAGCCGCCCGACTTCCTTCATCGCCGGCACTAAAATCGAGTTGAGGATCTCTTCGGCCGGCGTCTTCTCCAGGAGGGAAGCGATCGCCTCCGCCAGCGGTCCGGCCCGGCCGCGGACGACGGCGAAGGTCAGGGCCTCGGCGGGGTCGGCGGGGAGAGCGGGGGCCCGGCGGGAGACGCCGCCTTCGCCCTCGAAGTGGGAGAGGAACCCGGCCAGGGGGTCGCCGGCGGAGCGGTCGTCGAAGAGGAGGCGTTCGGCGGCCCGGACCTGTTCGGGGTCGAGCTCGGCCGTGGCGGTCAGGGCGGAGACGTGGACCAGGGCGGCGTCGAGGCCGGCGCGGAGGCAGTGGTCGAGGAAGACCGAGTTGAGGACCCTCCGGGCCGCGGGCTTCAGACCGTAGGAGACGTTGGAGATCCCGAGGATCGTCCTCACCCCGGGGATCTTCCGCTTGATCGCCCGAAGCGCGGCGACGGTCTCCCGGGCGGCGGTCCGGGCGTCCCGGTCGCCGGAGGCGACGGTGAAGGTCAGGGGATCGATCAGGAGATCGCCGGGGCCGAACCCGGCGCGCGTACGGCAGAACTCGGCCAGCCGGAGGGCGACCGCCGTCTTCCGGGCGGCGGTCAGGGCCATCCCCTCTTCGTCGATGGTCAGGCAGACCAGGGCCGCGCCGTAGCGGCGGGCGAGCCGGGCGACCTTCAGCGCGTGTTCCTCCCCCTTCTCGAAGTTGACCGAGTTGACGATCGCCCGGCCGCCGTAGTTCTGCAGGGCGGTCTCGATCGCCTCCGGGTCGGTGGAGTCGATCATCAGGGGCGCCCGGCATTGCCGGGCGGCCAGCGGCACCAGGTCGGCATAGTCTTTCTTCTCGTCCCGGCCGGCCCAGGCGCAGCTCAGGTCGAGCAGGTGGGAGCCGGCTTCCTCCTGCTCGGCCAGGATGGCCAGGACCGCGTCGCGGTCGCCGGCCAGGAGGGCCTGGCGGAAGCGGCGGGAGCCGGTGGCGTTGGCCCGCTCGCCGACGTAGAGCGGAGGGGGCGACTGGTCCAGCTCCACGGGGAAATAGACGCTGGCGACCCGGTCGACCGGCTCGACCCGGCGGGGGGAAGGCCGGTAACCTTTCAGTTCCGCCCGCAGGGCCCGGAGGTGCTCCGGGGTCGAGCCGCAACAGCCCCCGGCGGCGGAGAGCGAGCACTCCCGGACCAGTTCGGCCGTCCGCCGGGCGAACTCCCCGGGGGGGAGCGGGTAGCGGACCCGGCCTTCTTCCAGAACCGGCATCCCGGCGTTGGGCATCACCGCGATCGGCCCCGGCCAGATCTCCCGGAGGAGGTTCAAATGCCGCCGCATCTTCTCCGGGCCGGTGGCGCAGTTCAGGCCGAGCATTGAAACCGAGAAAGGCCGGAGGGCGGCAACCACCGCGGCCAGGGTGGAGCCGATCAGGAGCCGGCCGGACGGCTCCACGGTCACCGAGACATAGACCGGGAACTCGGGATCGTCCCCGGCGACCTCCCGGACGGCCAGCAGCCCGGCCTTGACCTGGAGGATATCCTGGCAGGTCTCGAAGAGTATCCCGTCCACCCCCCCCTCGAGGAGCGCCTCGACCTGTTCGCGGCAGGCGTCACGCAGTTCGGCGAAGGCGACCCGGCCCAGGGTGGGCAGGAGGCTGCCGGGCCCGATCGCGCCGAAGACCAGGACCGGCCGGCCGGCCGAATCGGCGGCGGCGCGGGCCAGCCCGGCCGCGGCCCGGTTGATCCGCCCCGCCTGGCGGGCCAGTCCGTGCTCCCGCAGGGTCAGCCGGGAGGCGCCGAAGGTGTTGGTCTCAACGGCCCCGCAGCCGGCCCGGAGGTATCCGCGGTGAATCCCCTCGACCGCCTCCGGGGCGCTGAGGTTGAGCCACTCGTTGCAGCCGGGTTTCCCTCCCCAGGCGGCGGCGGGGAGATCCAGGCCCTGGATCATCGTGCCCATCGCCCCGTCGAGGAGCAAAAACCCCTGCTTCAGCCGATCTTTCGCTTTCACGCTCTCCACCCGAATCTCCGATTCAACTCCGGCCTATGATACCCGGAAACCGCCCCCGATGTAAACGCCAAGGGCCGGGTCGATCGACAACAATCTGGCCAGGGAGGTCCCGCGGGACATCTCCGACGAGGAGCGGGTCCACGCCGGCGATTTTCTGAGGCTGCTCCACGAACTCGACCCCGACGAGGCCGAGTTCTACGCCGGGGGGGCCGGGGAGGTGGAGGAGGAGATCGAGAAGATGAAGTGGCCCGGGGGAAGAGCCGCCCGGAGTTCGTGTTCCAGGCGGCTCTTTTCGGGCGGCCCTATTCCACCGCCAGTTCGGCGGCGTTCTCCCACAGTCCGTGGATGTTGCAGTAGGAGGAGGCCAGGATGGTCCCCGGGTGGTCGGTCTTGAAGCAGAAGACCGCCGAGTGGTTGGTGTAGATGGTGCTGGTGTCCGGCCCCTCGGTCGAGGCGCCGTGAGCGCAGAACTCGGCCTTGCCGATCTGGTAGGGGAACTTGCCTCCCTCGGGGAGGAAGTAGAGGTCGATCCAGCGGATATGGTGCTCGGTCTTGTTGGGGTGGGCGACCTCCTTGCCCACGCTGACCTTGACCTCGATCAGCTCCCCCTTCCCGGCTTTCTCCGGGGCCTCGATCACCGGTACGTGCTTCTCGTTCTTCCAGTCGGCGGACTGAAACTGTTCCTTCAACGCGGCCATAACCACACCTCCTTGGGTTGGGTTTTGTGGTTCTCTTCCATTATTGTGGATTGATCTTATTCAGTCATTGCGGGGAGCGAAGCGACGAAGCAATCTCCAGGCACTGCCAATTGATGAGATTGCTTCTCCGTCTAAAGCCGGATCGCAATGACCAACAGTTGGCAAAATTGTCAATTGCCGGTCAGTCTCTTCAGTCGCGACCTTCGGTCGGGTTTCTCGCGCCCTGGGCTATTCCAGCTGTTTGAGCGATTCGCGGATGAAGGCGTCGAGGTCGGACGGCTGGCGGCTGGAGACGAAGTTCCCGTCCACCACCACTTCCTCGTCCCGGTAGTCGGCCCCGGCGTTGATCAGGTCGCGGGCGATCGACTTCCAGCCGGTGGCCTTTCTCCCTTTCAGGACGTCGGCGCTGATCAACAGCTGGCCGCCGTGGCAGATGAAGAAGACCGGCTTGCCGCTTTCGGCGAACTCCCTGACGAAGGCCACCGGCTCCGGGTCGGCCCGGAGATGGTCGGGGGACTGGCCGCCGGGGATCAGGAGGGCGTCGTAATCGCCCGGGTCGGCCCCGGCGGCTTCCCGGTCGATGACCACCGGGGTCTCCGACTTCTTGCCCTTGCCCACGCTCCCCCGCTTTTTCCCCAGGTGGACCAGTTCGTGGCCGGCCTTCCGGAAGGCCTCCGCCGGCCGGCTGTATTCCGAATCCTCGAAACCGTGATCGATCAGAACCGCGATCTTAGCCATTGCCAACCTCCTTTGTTAGCCTTTTCAAGTACAGCCTTGATGTATTACCCCCCCGGCGGGCTTGTCCCGCCGGAGGGAAAGTTCAGAAGATAGCCCACGGCCGCCCCACTTCCACCGGCACGTGGGGATTTTTTAGCCTTTTCAAGTACAGCCTTGATGTATTACCCCCCCGGCGGGCTTGTCCCGCCGGAGGGAAAGTTCAGAAGATAGCCCACGGCCGCCCCACTCCCACCGGCACGTGGGGTTGGGGGCGGTGTTGTTATCTGATGAACTGATTCACCTGCCGGATAAACCGGCAGGGGTCTTGAAACCAATTCCCGGCTGAGTAGATGACAAACTGATTCACCTGCCGGATAAACCGGCAGGGGTCTTGAGGCAAATTCCATACGGCTGAAGGTCCTGAATAGTTAAGACCTGAATTTTGCACGCCAAACCGGCGGCGGTGGGAAAGTAGCACAGTTAATATGAAAGCCGTTCCTCCTTGGAGATGATAAAATCATCTCAATCGATTAGCACTCTTAATCAATACCTCTGAAAAGAGGAAAGGAGGAACGGCTATGAGTAAGTGTAGACGAAAGGCCAAAAAAGGCAAGAGCATTAATCTTTCTGCTCTTGGGGTGTCGGAATCCGACAGGGTCCACGTCGGCATCGATGTTCATAAGAGATCTTATCACGTCGGGGTGTTGGTCAACAATAACCCGGTCAGGACATTTGTCATTCCTCCTAACCCTTCCAGAACAATCGAGTTCTTGCGGCATCTGGAAGCGGGGCTGGTCAGGATTGTTTACGAGGCCGGACCCACAGGGTACGGGCTGGCCAGGGCTTTCCAGGAGATCGGCTGGCCGATTGAAATTGTTGCTCCAGGAAAGATCCCCAGGCCGGCTAATCGTGGGAGCAAGTCCGACCGGCTCGATTGTATAGAACTGGCGACGCTTTCGAAGGAAAAGAACAAGCTGAAGACAGTGGCAATCCCCACAGTGCAGGAGGAACAGGACCGGCAGATAATCCGGCTGCGCGCGCAGATAAAGAAGAAGGAGAAGCGGGTCAAACAGCAGATCAAGAGTCTACTTCTGCAGTATGGGATTGATGCACCCCCGGGTCTTTCCAATTGGACCCAGGCGGGGATCGGGGCCCTGGCGACGTTGGAAATCAGTCCTGATTTGAGATTCGTGTTGGATTCATTCGTGGCGGAGTTGGAGTGTCTGATCCGAGAGAGAAAGAAGACGGAGAAACGAATCAAGGAGAAGTCGGCGGAAGAGCGGTTCGCTAAAAACAAAGCCATTCTTGAAAGTCATCCGGGAGTAGGGATACTGACTACTATGGGTTTCCTCACGGAAGTATATCAACCGGGAAGATTCAAGGATGATTCCCAGGTTGCCTTGTATCTCGGTCTGGCGCCAGGAGTGAAGCAATCCGGAGATAGACGAATAGCGAAACCTTTATTGAAGGCTGGCCAGGGGCCACTGCGTTGTTTGTTAATTCAGGCTGCCTGGGCCTGGGTCGGCAGCGATCGCCGGGCGGCGGCGGTTTACAATAGGTTGTTACGCAATACTGGCTTCAAGCAGAAAGCAATAGTTGGAGTCGCTCGCCGAATGGCGATAAACCTGTGGTGGATGTTGTTAAGAGGTGAAGAGTACAGGAGTGCCGCCTGATCCGATAACCATACAGGAATCGTGTTGATTAAACCTGCTTGAGAAGATTTTCATCTCCGGAAAAGAACTGAAATGTCGCGATGCAAAGGCCCCGAGGAACAAGGAAGACCACGAGGAATGTCAGTGCTTCGAGCACGACCTACACAGTTTGTCGGCCCCTTGAT
>PWXJ01000081.1 GCA_003561965.1 PVC group bacterium | reverse complement strand
AGAACGAACTGGTCGCGGCCATCCGGGAGCGGACCGGGGCCGGGCTGGTCCTCTGCGGAGACGTCAAGCAGACCATCCACACCTGGCGGGGGGCCGACCCGGAGGGGATGGCCCGGCTGGCCGGGGAGGCCGGCCTGCTCCCGGTCCCGCTCCAGGTCAGTTACCGGTCGCAGCAGCCGGTCCTCGACTGGGTCAACGAAATCTTCCGGGAGGTGGTCCTCGGCGGGGAGAAGTACGGCCCGGAGGCCGAACTCCGGCCCTGCCCCCGGGCCCCGTCCGGGGAGGAGCCGGGGGTCGAGCTGCTCCTGCCGGAATGGGAGGTCCGCCCCGGCCCGGTCACGGTCCCGGGGAAGGAACCGGTAGAGAAACCGGGCCTGGAGCTGACCGGCAAGGACCTGGAGGCGATCGCCGCCTCCGGGGAGGCGGCCGGGGGCATCCCCCCGGAACAGTGGGCCCGGTGGCGGGAAGATCACCCCGACCGGATCTCCGACGAGGCCCGGGCGGTGGCCGAGCGGATCAGCCTGCTCTGCCGACCCGGGGGCGACGGATCCTTCCGGCCCCGGAGGATCTACGACCCCGAGACCTGGTGGGATAACGACCGGGACTGTTACCGTTACCGGGATATCACCATCCTGCTCCGGGCCGCCACCCGCCAGGAACTCTACGAGGCGGCCCTGAGGGAGCGGTCGATCCCCTACACCGGGGTGGGGAAGGGCCGGGGGTTCTACTTCCGGCAGGAGGTCCGGGACGTCGCCGGCCTGCTGGGGACCCTGGCCTTCCCCCGCGACGACCTGGCCCGCCTGGCGGTGCTCCGCTCCCCCTTCTTCTCCTTGAGCGACCGGGCGATCGGGGTCCTGGCGGGCGGGGGCCGGGGAGCCGGCCGGCTCCGGCGGTTCTTCTCCGGCGGTCCTCCGGCGGCCGGGGAGGCGGCGGAGGTCCTCCGGTCGGCCGGGCTGGGAGAGGAGGCCGACGACACCCTCCGGGCGGCCCGGGTCCTGGAGGAACTGCGGGGCCTGGCCGGGCGCTGGAACGGCACCGACCTGGTCCGCCGGGCGATCGACCTCACCGGTTACGACGCGGTCCTCGCCGGCTCCTTCAACGGCCTCCAGCGGCTGGCCAACCTCCGCCTCCTCCTCTCCCAGCTGGCCGACCGGGAGCGGAAGGACCGGCTCGACCTGGCCGGCCTCGCCCGCCACCTCGCCGGGGAGATCGACCGGGAGACCCAGGCCCCCGACGCCGCCGTCCTCGACCCCTCCAACGACGCGGTGGTGATCAGCACCATCCACGCCGCCAAGGGCCTCTCCAGCCCGGTGGTCTTCCTCCCCGACCTCCGGCGGACCCCGCGGGCCGACACTTCCTGGCTCCGGGTCACCGGGGGGGAGGCCGGGCTGCCCGGGGCGGCGGGGAGGCTGAGGGTGATCGGCGGGGACGAGGAGCAGCTCGACCTGGAGACCGCCGGCTGGGAGGAGGCGAAGGCCGCCGGCCTGGCCGGAGAGGAGGAGGAGGAGAAGCGGCTCTTCTACGTCGCCGCCACCCGGGCCCGGGACCTGCTGGTTCTCTCCGGCGAGAACCCGGGGAGGAAAGGCTCCTGGCGGGACTGGGTCAACCGCTATCTCCTCGGCCGGCCCCGGGGCCGGGAATTGCTCCGTCCGGTCTCCTACCCGGAACTGAAGGCGGCCTGCCCCGCCCCCGGCGGGGAAGGGGATCTCCCGGACCTCCCCTCGGCCGGCCGCCTGGTCTGCCCGCCGGGCCCCGGTCCGGCCCGGCCGCCGGAAGAGTCCTACCGGCTGGCGGCCACGGTCCTGGCCGGGGTCCCCGAGCGCTCCGGGTCGGAGAGCGGGGAGGAGTGGCGGCGGCGGCTGGTCGAGTACGCCCGGACCGGCCTGATCAACCTCCCCCCGGTTTACCTGATGAGCCGCGGCTCCGGCGGGGGGGAGGAGGAAAAGGAGGAGGGGCAGGGAGATGACGAAAACGCCCTCAGCCGGAGGATCGGGGCCGGGATCTTCGGCCACGCGGTCCTGGAAAAAATCGACTTCTCCCGCCCGGTCGCCGGGCAGATCCGCGAGGCGGCGGCCGGTTACGGCGGCGACGGGGAGGAGCGGGCCGGACTGGAACAGCAGCTGGCCTCCGCCGCCGGAGCGGTGGCCCGGATGCTGGAAGGTGCCGACCCGGAGAAGCTGATCCGGGAGATGCCCTTCTCCGCCCGCTTCGAGGACGACGGGGCTTCGGTGATCGTCGACGGGACGATCGACCTTCTCTTCTTCAGGGACGGGGTCTGGCGGATCGTCGATTACAAGTTCTCCGGCCGCCCGGCGGCGGAACTGAAGAAGAAGTACGGCCTCCAGCTGGCGATCTACCGGGAGGCGGTCTCCCGGAAGATCCCCGGCCGGAGCGACCGGGAGCCGCTCTTCCGGGAGGGAACCTCCCCGGCCCCGTTCCGGATGACCATCCTCGGGATCGGCCCCGGCGGCGAGGTGAGGGAGGTGGAGGTCGGCGCGGAGGAAGCCGAAGGGGTCCCCGCCCGGGCCGTCGCCGCGGCCCGCCTGATCCGCTCCCAGTCCGCCCCCTGAGCGGGGGATCTCCCCCCCGGCGGGCTTGTCCCGCCGGAGGGAAAGTTAAGAATTAATCGGGATCGCAAAGTTCCCCCCCGGCGGGCTCGCCCCGCCGGAGGGAAAGTTCAGAATTAATCGGGATCGCAAAGTTCCCCCCCGGCGGGCTCGTCCCGCCGGAGGGAAAGTTCAGAATTAATCGGGATCGCAAAGTTCCCCCCCGGCGGGCTCGCCCCGCCGGAGGGAAAGTTTAAATAATCGCTCCGGCCCCGCAAAAAACCACGGCCCCTGCCGGCTTGTCCGGCAGGGGAGAAAGTTCAATGAACAGGGGGGAACAAAATATGTACTCGCTATATAAACCCAACAATCTCTGTCCGGTTCACAAACTTCGCTATGGATGGACCGGCTGGGCTTCTCAAGAATCATTTCCACCTCTACCGCCCCGCCCCTTTTTTGACGAACTGAATCACAGGTGGAATGATGACGGCCTGGAACTTCTGGAGAAAAAGTGGGAACAGAATTACATCTCGTTTACTTTCAACGCAATTCCGACAGTCTCCCCGGTGTTCCTGGCCGGGCGGGTTAAAGGACGCCTGCAATACGCTTTTCGGTCGGCGGGAACGCCCGTCAAATTCAGCCGGAAACTGGCGGTCAGGAGTATCGGCAGCAATACCAGGGAGGTCGTAGAATCCTACATCAGAAAACAGGTCGAACGGGACCGTCCGGCCGATCCCCGTTACGAAGAAATGTTGAAAAGCCAGTCAATCAATGACTCTTCGGTTGATCTCTCCCGACCGACCGAAACCGATAGTGGCCGATACTGGTACAATCTTCACCTTGTTCTGGTAGTGCAAGGCCGCTACCGGATGGGTTGGGGGAGGGGAGGGAAGGACCTGGTGGCCGCCTGCCGGGAATTGGGGAAACAAAACGGGTACAGGATAGCCGTCCTTTCCGCTATGCCGGAACATCTTCACGTTGCCTTGAGGGGCAATATTGAAAAGAGCCCGGAGGATATTGCTTTGAGTTTTCAGAATTATCTGGCAGAATCGATGGGACGGTATCGAATCTGGCAGGATAACTATTATGTTGGGACATTTGGAGAATATACTATAGGCGCGGTCAGGAGCGACCGATGAACTGATTCACCTGCCGGGCAAGCCGGCAGGGGTCTTAAGAAGAGCGGAGCGGGCTGGATTTACGAACTGATTCACCTGCCGGATAAACCGGCAGGGGTCTTGAGCAGGAATCCTCCCCGGCGGGCCTGTCCCGCCGGAGGGAGAGTTCAGAAATCAATCGGGGTCGCAAAGCTTCCCCCCCCGGCGGGCTTGTCCCGCCGGAGGGAGAGTTCAGAGGATATTATCGGGCCGCCCCCAATATCATCGCCCCAAGGTATTTTTTTCGACAGCACTGATATATGATGAACTGATTCACCTGCCGGGTCCGCCTTCGCTAAAGCTACGGCGGATAAATAAACCGGCAGGGGTCTTGCCCCCCGGCGGAAGGTCGTGGGGCCCGGCAAACTAGGTAACTTTCTGGAGAATGGGATGGGAAAGACGCGATTGAAAGAGCGTCCGGAGTGGCGGGCGCTGGAGGAGCATTACCGGGAGATCCGGGACCTCCACCTGCGGGAACTCTTTGCCGGGGACCCGTCGCGGGCGGATAGGTTCTCCCTCTCGGCCGGCGACCTCTTTCTCGACTACAGCAAGAACCGGATCACCGAAGAGACCGTCCGGCTCCTCCTGGCGCTGGCCGAGTCCTCCGGTCTGGCCGGGGGAATCGAGGCGATGTTCCGGGGGGAGAAGATCAACCGGACCGAGGACCGGGCCGTCCTCCACACCGCGCTGCGGGCCGGGGAAGGGGAGGAGATCGTCGTCGACGGGGAGGACGTGGTCCCGGCCGTCCGCCGGGTGCTGGAGCGGATGTGTTCCTTCGCCGGGCGGGTCCGTTCCGGGGAGTGGAAGGGGTTCACCGGGAAGCCGATCCGGAACGTGGTCAATATCGGGATCGGCGGCTCCGACCTCGGCCCGGCGATGGCCGCCGAGGCACTTAGGAGTTACGCCGACCCCCGGCTCTCGGTTCGTTTCGTCTCCAACGTCGACGGGACCCACTTCGCCGAGACGGTCCGGGATCTCGACCCGGCCGAGACCCTGTTCGTGATCTGCTCCAAGACCTTCACCACCCAGGAGACGATCACCAACGCCCTGACCGCCCGGGAATGGCTGGTCGCCGGGCTCGGCGACCCCAAGGCGGTGGCCTCCCACTTCGTCGCCGTCTCCACCAACGCGGAGAAGGTGGAGGAGTTCGGGATCGACACCGCCAATATGTTCGAGTTCTGGGACTGGGTCGGGGGGAGGTACTCGCTGGCCTCGGCGATCGGCCTGTCGCTGATGATCTCGATCGGGGAGGAGAACTTCCGGGATCTCCTGGCGGGGTTGAGGACGATGGACCGCCACTTCCGGACCGCCCCCCCGGCGGAGAATATGCCGGTGATCCTGGCCCTGGTCGGGATCTGGTACAACAACTTCTTCCGGGCCCAGAGTTACGCCGTCCTCCCCTACGACCAGTCCCTCTCCCGTCTCCCCGCCTACCTCCAGCAGCTGGATATGGAGAGCAACGGGAAGTCGGTCGACCGGGAGGGCCGCGAAGTCGATTACCAGACCGGGCCGATCGTCTGGGGCGAGCCGGGAACCAACGGGCAGCACGCCTTTTACCAGCTGATCCACCAGGGGACCAAGCTGGTCCCGGCCGATTTCATCGGCTTCCGCCGTTCCCGCAACCCGCTCTCCGACCACCACCGCAAGCTGCTGGCCAACCTGGTCGCCCAGCCCGAGGCCCTGGCCTTCGGGAAGACGGCCGACCAGGTCCGGGCCGAGGGGGTCGAGGAGCGGCTGGTCCCCTTCAAGACCTTTCCCGGCAACCGGCCGACCAACACCATCCTGGCCGAAGAACTGACCCCGTCCGTCCTCGGCCAGCTGATCGCCCTCTACGAACACAAGATTTTCACCCAGGGCTGGATCTGGAACATTCACTCCTTCGACCAGTGGGGGGTGGAACTGGGCAAGGTCCTGGCCAGGCGGGTGCTGGAGGAACTGGCCGATCCGGAAGCGAAGCTCGACGGCCACGACTCCTCAACCGCCGGCATAATCAACCGCCTGCGGGAATAAAAATATTCACCGCAAAGTCGCAAAGGACGCAAAGATACGCGAAGAGGATTACTAGGATCTTATCCGGCAGCAATTATGATCCGGAGTGTTTGTTATTACGCAAAGTATAAGACAGGTTGCGTGTCAGTGCGGGCATTATTCGGAAATCCAATCTATATACCACTCTTGTTGATAATACCGGAACCGGCCAATAATTCCGAACTGAACCTCTAAAATTCCTTTGCGTACCTTTGCGTTCTCTGCGTCTTCGCGGTGAAAAAAACAATCCCTGAAAAGGGAAAGGAGGAAGGTGATGGGCAATGTCTATAAGGTCATCGAGGTGATCGGGAACTCCCCCGACAGCTACGCCGAGGCGAGCAAGACCGCCCTCGAGGCGGCGGCCCGGACGGTCAGGGGGATCTCCTGGTTCGAGGTCAAGAATATGGGCGGGAAGGTCCAGGACGGGAAGGTCACCAACTTCCAGGTCAAGCTGGACGTGGCCTTCAAGGTGGTGTCGGACTGAGTCCTGCCGCTTACTGATCGCCGATAACCGCCTGGGTCAGGCCCTGGATCCAGTCCCCGGCCAGGTAGATACCCTCCGGGGTCTGTCCGGCAACTTCGGCTTCCGGTGGTTCTTCCTCCAGGGGAGGGAGAACCGCCTCGCTGAGGACGGCGACCGCGCTGCCGAAGATCGGGGTCTCGACCTCGAAGGCGAGCGGGATCCGCCGGCGGTCCATCGTCACCCAGGCCACCAGGTTGCCCTTCTTCAGGGACCGGCCGTGGTGGGTGGCCCGGGGGGCGAGGGCCAGGGCCTTGACCTCACCGGTCGGCCCGGTTTCGAAGAGGCCCTTCTCCACCACCTCCACCACCACGTCCCAGTTCTTCCGGTCGGCGTTGACGGAGAGGTCGAGCTGCCGCCCGAGGCCGATCGGCTGCCGCCTCAGCCAGTAGACCATACTGAAGACGTCCTGGGCCTCGGGGTCGATCTCCATCGTCACCGGTTCCCGGTCCTCCCGGTCCTTCCGGCGGTAGGTGGCGGTCAGGGCTTCCCGGTCGTACTCGATCACCTCGTGCCGGTGGTAACCACCTTCGTGGACCACCTTTTCGAACCGGAGGGGATAGCCTTCCTCCCGGGAGATCCAGGTGTGGACGGTGTCCTCGATCTTGAAGAACCGGGAGAGGAACTCGTTGGAGAGGGTGGTGAAGGTCAGGTGATAGGCTTCCTCACCGTTGACCACTTCCAGGCCGTGGTTCTCCAGGATCAGCTTCCCGACCGGGATCCCGACCCAGCTGGCGTCGTAGGTCAGTCTCTCCCCGGCGACCAGGTTGCTGATCGGCCGCCGGGACCCGTCGGATTCCATATCGTCATAGTCGAAGAGGAGGTCACCCTTCGCGCCTTCCAGGGGGGTAAAACGGATCCCGGTCGCGCAGCCGGCCAGGAACAGCAGGCCGGCGGCCGCCAGGGCCAGGGTTAAACCGGGTATCTTCATATTGCTTTAGACGGGCAAACGGCCTCTTCCATTCAGGGATTATAACCCATCCCGGCCACCCCACCGAGAAAAAAAGCGGCCCCCGCCGTCGCGGCGGGGGCCGCTCTCTTCCAGGATCGGGGGTTCCGATCGACTCAGTTGACTTCCGGTATGGAAACCCCCCGGCCGTCGAAGATGACCTCCATCCTGGTCTGACCCATCTTCATAATCGATTCCGGGTCCTCGTCGGCGTCGAAGACCCACTGGGCGGAGCGGGCGGTCTTGACCGGCGCGGTGGTGGAGATGATGTTGGTCGGGGTGTTGATCTTGACCGCGATCCGCATCCCGGACAGCATCGGCATCATCATCTGCATCTGGGCCGGGTCCATCTCCTCGTCTCCCAGCCCGATGTCCTCGCCCCCCATCGTGGAGGTGATGACGTAGTTGCCGTCTTCGTTCCTGGTGATGATGACGGGGCTCTCGCCCATCGCCTCGGTCTCCCCGAGCTTGGCGACGTCCTGGAAGTCGAAGTCGACGTGCATATACTTCCATCCGCCCCGGGATTCGGACCTGACGCTGTTCAGGGTGATCCCCTGATCCTTGAGTTCCTCGAAGCTCTTGCGGACCTTGGCTTCGTCGAACTCCATAGCGTCGTCATCGACCTCCATATCTTCTTCCGCCCCCATCTGAGCCATCATCTCCATCTGGCTGATCATCTGCTCGGACATCGCGTACATAAACTTCACGTTGCCGGAGCCGTCCTTGTTCAGGGTGATATCCTGCTCCATCTTGACGCAGCCGGACAGGGCGACGATCGCTCCCAGCCCGAGCACCCACATCAACTTCCTCATTGCTTCCTCCCCTTCGGTTAGGGCAACCGGCCGGTTATTCTCCGGTTGCCGTTGAATATTCTTTCCGTGTCGGATCGATATTGGCAAATTAACCGATGGAAGAGTCCCGGTCAATATATATTCTTGGTTGAACCGGGGGCTCTGGGCTATACTGCCGGGAAATTCCGCCCGTGCCGGGTGGGGTAGCCGAACCGGGACCTTAAAGCCAGATGACCGAGATGCGATTTTCTTCGCCTTATATCTATCGCGGCCCGGTCTCGGATCGGGCGGCGGACCGTCGCCGCCAGGAGAACCCGGTTTTCTCGCCCCGCCTGGGGCCGGTCCGCGATCTCCGCCGGGACCGGTTCCCCGGTCGGCGCTGGTACCCCTATCACGGTTATCCCCGTCCGCTCCGGATTCCCCTGCCCGCGGAGCCGGCGGTTACTCCTATCCCCGCCCCGCGGCGTCGGCGGCTGATCCCCCGGATCGTCTTTTCCCTTCTGCCGGGACTCCTCTATCCGTTATTCTTCGCCTGGGCGGACTACCTCTACCCCCGGCTCACGCTCACCGGCAGCGCGGTCCGGATCCCCCGGGCGACGACCTTCTTCCCGCAGCTGCTGCTCGCGGTCCTGGCGGCGGCCTCGGTGGCGGTCCTCCAGACGGCCTTCGCGCTGATCTTTTTGCGGAAGGGAAAAACGGCCCGGCCGGGAGCCGGGTTTCGTTGGGGTGAGGCGGCGGCCGCCGGGGGGTTGCTGGCGCCGGGGATCTTCGGGGTTTTGCGGGGTTTCCAGTACCGGACCGGGGAACTGTTCTTTCTCCCCGCCTTCGCCATCGGGGCGGCGGCCTTTTTCTGGATGCTGATCTCCGCTTCGGCGCTCTTCGGCGCCCGCCGCCGGAGAGCGGGCGATACCCCTGGGCCGATTCGAACGGCCGACACCCGGTTTAGGAAACCGGTGCTCTATCCTACTGAGCTACAGGGGCGCGATGAAGTGGCTATTAGAGCATAAAATTTATTCGCGCCGCAAGCCTGGAATAATCCCGCTAATTTCACGATGACGGAACCGGACGGCCCGGAAGAATTTGTTGACTGCCCGAACTGCGGGGCCTCCACCCCGGCGGAGAACCTCAACTGCATCTACTGCGGCGAGCGGCTGCCGATCCCGGTCGGATTTCTCTCCTCCCTGCTCCAGGGCTGGCGGGGCCGGGCCGGAATCATCCTGGCCCTCCTGGTCCTGATCGCCTTTCTCCTCTGGATACTCTGACATCTTAGTACTGGGGCGAGGAAGGTTGATCAAGTCAACGGAACCCAAAATTGTTCTTGCGCTGGAAATATAATATACTCACAGTGTACATATGAGTGAAATCAGGTTCGAATGGGACGCCCGGAAGAACCGGGAGAATAAGCGGAAGCATAAAATCTCGTTCGAGGAAGCACAGACAGTCTTTCTGGATGAGAACGCAGT
>PWXJ01000174.1 GCA_003561965.1 PVC group bacterium | reverse complement strand
CCCTGGCCGGCTGCCTCTCCGGGCGGGTCCGCGAGCCGCGGATCTCGGTCTGGGCCACCGGGGACAGCCTCAAGGTCTTCCCCGACGCTCCTTACCAGAACGCCAACCACCACTGGAACGGGCCGGAGGGCGTCGTCTCCCTATCCGGCGCGGCCAACGAATGGGTGGCCTTCCAGCTCGTCCTCCGCTCCGACCTGAATACCGGCGACGTCACCGTCGAGATCGAGGGGCCGGCCGCGGGGGAAGTCCGGATCCCGCCGGAACGGGTCCGCCTCTTCCGGCAGCACTACGTCCGGGTTATCACTCCAACCCCCCGGCGGGGATCGACCGGGCCGGGCGAATACCCCGACCCCCTGGTCCCCTTTTACGACCCCTACAGTGAAGAAGTGAAGGAACTGGCCCTGCCCCTGACCCTGGAACGAAACCGGAACCTCCCGGTCTGGGTGGATATCTTCATCCCCCCCGGCACCCCGCCCGGCGACTACTCCGGCACCATCCGGGTCAGCCGCCGGGGCGAGACCGTGAAGGAACTCTCGCTCCGGCTCGAGGTCTGGGATTTCCAGCTCCCCGACCGGAGATCGCTGATGGCCTTCTTCGACCTCTACTCCACCCGCTGGGCCCGGGGCGAGGGGCTCCCCTTCACCCTCAACGAGCGGACCTGGGAGGTCCTGAGCCGGTACGAAATTATGGCCCACGAACACGGCTTCAGCAACGGCCACTGGGACCTGATGCCGGATAACATCACCGCCGACGGCCCGGTCGACTGGACCCGCTATGACCGTTACCTGGGCACGGTCCTCGACGGCAGCCTCTTCGAGAACGGCCAGCCCCCCGCCTGCTGGGAACTCCCCTTCCCGGAGAACTGGGAACCGGGCGAGAAGGTCTTGCGGAACTACGTCCGGGAGGTGGTCCGGCACTGGGACAAGCGGGGCTGGAACCTCGACACCGCCTTCGCCTACATCTGGGACGAGAAGGGGGCCCACAACGAGAAGGTGCTCGAATACGGGCGGATCATCCGGGAGGAGTCGGGGGGACGGATCAATTACTTCTACACCCACGGCCCCCATCCCAACCTCTACGGACTGGTCGACTGGTGGGCCCCCCGGGCTTCCGAATACTACCCGGAGAAAGTCCAGGCCAGGCAGAAACTGGGGGAGAAGGGTTTCTTCTACCACGGCGACGAGCCCTCGGTCGGGCTGATGTGCCTCGACGCGATCGGCCTGGCCTTCCGGACCTGGTCCTGGATGGCCTGGAAGTACCGGGTGGACGGGATCTTCGGCTGGGCGGGAAACTTCTGGGGCCGGGAGCCCTACCTCGACCCGATCACCCTCCACGGGAACAACGGCAACCTCTACGTCTTCTACCCGGGCCGGCAGCTGCCGTCGATCGGCTACCCGGCCGTCAAGGGCCCGGTCCCCTCTTTCCGGATCAAGATGGTCCGGCGGGGGATCCAGGACTACGAGTACTTCGTCCTCGCCCGGGATCTGGGGATCGACCCCGACCCCCTGGTGGACTCGATCGTCCGGAAGGGCCTGGGGGTGTCCGGGGCCTACGGGATCGACCCCGACGCCTGGTCCCGGTTTCCGGAGGAGTGGTACCGGGTCCGGGACCGGCTGGGGGAGATGATCTCCGCCCGTTCCGGCGGCCGGAAAGATTGATAATCTCCCGACCCGGTGTTATATTTCGCCGGCGATAATCGCCGTAACCGAAATACCTCGAGGCCGCCCGATCGGCGGGGATCGGGCGGAAACCAAACAGGAGGAAGAAGATGCTGCTGGGCAAGAAAATCCGGATGGAGAGAATCCTCAACCGCCGGACCGGGCGGACGGTCGTGGTCCCGATGGACCACGGGGTCACCCTGGGTCCGATCCACGGCCTGGTCAATATGCGGGAGATGGTCAACGAGGTGGCCCGGGGCGGGGCCAACGCCGTCCTCGGCCATATGGGATTGCCCCTCTACGGCCACCGGAAGTACGGCCGGGACATCGGCCTGATCCTCCACCTCTCCGGCTCCACCGTCTGGTCCCCCGACCCCAACACCAAGGTCCTGGTCAACTCGGTCGAGATGGCCCTGAAGCTGGGGGCGGACGCCGTCTCGATCCACGTCAACATCGGGGCCGAGGACGAGACCGAGATGCTCCGGGACCTGGGGATCGTCTCGGTGGCGGCGATGGAATGGGGGATGCCGCTGCTGGCGATGATGTACACCCGGGGGAAGAAATTCCGGAGCGAGTTCGACGCCGAGGGGGTCAAGCACGCCGCCCGGATCGCCGCCGAACTGGGGGCGGACATCGTCAAGGTCAACTACACCGGGTCGGTCAGCAGCTTCCGGCAGGTAGTCGAGGGCTGCCCGATCCCGGTGGTGATCGCCGGGGGTGAGATGGCCGACGACGGGGAGCGGATCTTCACCGTGATCAAGGAGTCGCTGGAAGCCGGCGGGGCCGGGGTCTCGGTGGGGAGAAACGTCTTCCAGCACCCCCACCCCCGGCGGATGATGAAGGCTATCAACCGGATGGTCCACAAGAACATCCCGGTCTCGGAGGCCCTGGCCCTGGTCAATCCGGAATCGGACCAGGGCTGAAATACCGTCCGCCCGGCAACAGGATCCAGGACGGCGGAAAAGGTCGAATATGAAGGGAATCAAGCTCTACCCGCTCCTCCTGGCGGCTTATCCCGTCCTCAACCTCTTCGCGGCCAATCTCGGGCAGGTCTGGCTGGAGCAGCTCTGGAGCCCGCTCCTGGCGGCGGCCGCGCTGGCGGCGGTCTTCAACTTGCTGCTTTTTCTGGTTATCCGGGACTCCGGGAAAGCCGCCCTGTTCGCCGCCCTGTTCATAGTCCTCTTCTTCTCCTACCGCCCCTGGGCCGACTTCATCCGCAGCCTCCCCTTCTACCTCCCGGCCGGACTCCTCTATGCCGGAGGGGGGGCGGCGGGGGTGGCCGCCATCATCTATCTCACCCGCCGGCCCGGAACCGATCTGGGGAGGGCGAACCGGGTCCTGACCGTGATCGCCCTGATCCTGGTCATCTTTCCCCTTGCCCGGATAATTCTCTTTCAGGCCCGCGCCCGGCTTACTCCCCCCGCCGGCCGATTATCGGCGGCGGAACAGGAAGGCACCAGCAGCGGACGGACTTATCTCCCGAATATTTTTTACATCATTCTCGACGCTTACGCCCGGGGAGACGTCCTGGAGAAAGTCTATGGTTACGACAACAGCGAGTTTTTGGACTACCTGGAAGACCGGGGTTTCTATGTGGCCGAGCAAAGCATTGCCAATTACGGCCAGTCTATCCTTTCACTGGCCTCTTCCCTGAATTTTCAATACCTCGACGACCTGATCGACGAGATCGGACCCGATAGCCGGGATCTGCAGCACCTGGCCAAAATGATCAACCATAACCGGGTCTTCCGGTTCCTGAAGCAACTGGACTATACCACGGTCGGATTTGACGCCGCCGGCCCCTATGTCCCGGTCTGGGTGAGGAATCTTGACCGCTATTATCCCTTCGATGAAGGACGACGTCTGACGGTCGGATTGAATAATTTCCAGACCGCCCTGATCAATTCCACGCCCCTGGCCTGGCTCTTCCGGCAGAGATTCGTTAAAATCTTCGACTGTCCTTACGATATCCACCGGCACAAGCTGCTCTCCGCCTTCGAGACCATCGAGGATCTGAGCCGGGAGCCCGGTCCGCTCTTCGTTTACGCCCACCTGCTGATCCCCCACCAACCCTTCGTCTTCGACGAAGACGGAACCCACCTGACTCCGGATTATGATTTCAATGTCTGGTACTGGGATCGAGAATTCCGGCGGGAGTACAAGTCCGGCTATCTCCGCCAGCTTACTTACCTCAATCAAAGAATCCGGAAGCTGATCGACCGGGTAATCAGCAACTCCATCCATCCGCCGGTCATCATCCTCCAGGCCGATCACGGGCCGGCCCTCTACCTGGATATGAGACGGCCCCACCGGAGCTACGTCCCGGAACGGATGACGATCCTCAACGCCTATTACTTCCCCGAATCCGGTTCGGAGGGTCTCTACCCCTCGATCTCCCCGGTCAACACCTTCCGGGTTCTCTTCAACAACTACTTCGGTACCGACTTCGAACTGCTGAAAGACCGGGCCTTTTTCTCTTCCTGGGAATACCCTTACCGGGTAGATGACGTTACCGAACGTATCTGGGAGCAGTTATGAACAACCCGGTGATCCGGGCCTCGGGGATCCGCAAGTCCTACCCGGGGGTGGAGGCGGTCCGGGGGATCGACTTCGAGGTCCGCCGGGGGGAGTGCTTCGGGATTCTCGGCCCCAACGGCGCCGGGAAGACCACCACGATGAATATGGTCCAGGGCTACACCCCGCTCTCGGGCGGCGAGCTTTTAGTCTTCGGGATGTCGATCGAGGACCGACCCCGCCGGATCAAGGCCCGGATGGGGGTGGTCCCCCAGGAGGACAACCTCGACCCCGACCTGACCGTGGCCGAGAACCTCCGGGTTTACGCCCGCTACTTCGACATCCGGAAAAAAGCGGCGGCGGAGATCACCGGCCGGCTCCTGGAGTTCGTCGCCCTGACCGAGAAGAAGGACCAGCGGATCCCCGACCTCTCCGGGGGGATGAAGCGGAGGCTGCTGATCGCCCGGGCCCTGGTCAACGACCCCGACCTGGTGATCCTCGACGAGCCGACCACCGGGCTCGACCCCCAGGCCCGGCACCTGATCTGGCAGAAGCTGCGGGGGCTGAAGAAGACCGGCTCGACCCTGGCCCTGACCACCCACAATATGGACGAGGCCGCCCAGCTCTGCGACCGTCTGGTGATTATGGACCACGGCCTGATCCTCGACGAGGGTTCGCCCCGGCAGCTCCTGGAGAGACACGTCCGGGGGAGCGTCTTCGAGTTCGACGCCGGGGAGGAGCAGGCCGGGCGGCTCTTCGGCTGCCTGGAGCGGATCGAGCACGAGTCGGAGACCTCCGGGGACACGGTCTTCGTTTATACCGACGACGCCGAGGCGGTCCTGAAACAGACCTCCTGTTTTCCCGAGGTCGGTTTCCTCCACCGCCAGGCCACCCTGGAAGACGTCTTCCTGAAACTGACCGGGAGGGAGCTGCGGGAATGAACGGCCTGCTGAAACCGCCCCGGGTCGGGAGGAGGGCCTTCAAGGTCTGGCTCCGCAACCGGGACACCTGGCTGAAGTTCTACCGGGCCAGCCTGGTCGGCAACCTGGCCGAGCCGGTCCTCTTCCTCCTCGCCTTCGGCCTCGGCCTCTCCCGGTTCATCTCGGATATCGACGGCCTCCCCTACATCAATTACATCGCCCCCGGGCTGATGATGGCGGCGGCGATGAACGCGGCCACCTTCGAGTGCACCTTCGGCGCCTACACCCGGATGTCGGCCCAGAAGACTTACGACGCGATCATCGTCACCCCGCTCAGCGTCGACGAGGTGGCGGCGGGGGACATCCTCTGGGGGGCGAGCAAGGGCTTCCTCTCCGCCACGGTCATCCTGCTCGTTCTCATCCCCTGGGGTCTGGCCGCCTCGCCCTGGCTCCTGCTGGCCCCGGCGCTCTTCGTCCTGGCCGGGCTGATGTTCGCCTCGATGTCGATGATCGTGACCGCCTTCGCCCCCTCCTACGACTATTTCGCCTACTACTTCAGCCTGGTGGTCTCGCCGATGTTCTTCTTCTCCGGGGTCTTCTTTCCGCTCTCCCACCTCCCGGCCTGGGTCCGGACGGTCTCCTGGTTTATGCCCCTGACCCACGCCGTCAACCTCTCCCGGGGGTTCGCCACCGGCGAGGGCTCCCCCGGCCTGATCCTCGACGCCGCCTGGATGGCCGTATTCACCCTGGCCGCCGGCTGGCTGTCGATCAACCTGATCAAGAAAAGATTAATCAAGTAGCACAGGCGGCTCGCCTGTGAAAGAAAGCACAGGCGGCTCGCCTGTGAAAGTAGCACAGGCGGCCCGCCTGTGCTCTCCAACCGGAGGAGAAAGTAATGATGAAGATCAGGCGACTGTCCCGAACCAACAACATCCCCGGCTACCCGCTGATCCGGCTGATCCTCGGTTACGTCTTCCTGCTGGCCGGGGCCCAGAAGCTGCTCTACCCGGCCGCCGCCGGGGAGAGGTTTCTCGGGCTGGGCTTTCCCCTTCCGGCCTTCACCGCCGGGCTGGTCGGCGTCCTCGAGGCGCTCTGCGGCCTGCTGATCCTGGCCGGCCTCTTCACCCGCCTGGCGGCGGTCCCGGTCGCGGTGATTATGGTGGTGGCGATCGCCACCACCAAGCTCCCCCGGCTGGCCGGGGGGTTCTGGGAATTCGCCCCCGCCGTCCGGCTCGACGCGGCGATGCTCCTGCTCGCCCTCTTCGTCATAATCAACGGGGCCGACCGGTTCTCCCTCGACCGGAGACTGTAAGTCACCGCGAAAAGATATATCCGGCGACCTCGAGGAAATCGTTGAAGGGGACGAAGGGGAGGTTCTCCTCCCGGCAGTATTCGGCCAGGCGCTCCCGGGCGAAGACCAGGTCGGCGGCGGGGGCGGCCGGGGTGTCGCTCCAGCCGTTGCCGGCGAAGATCACGTAACGGCCCCCGGCCTGGAGTTCCCTGACCACCTCCGCCTTTCCGATCAGGCAGTGGTCTTCCCCCAGTTCCGGATGCTCGTTGAAGTCGGGGATGAACCGGTTGTCGACGACCCGGGCCCGGTGGCAGAGTATATCCTCATCGGGGAGACCGATCCCCCAGCGGTCGAGGAGGAAACGGAGGTAGAGGTCGAAGCCGTTGGAGACGATCATCACCCGGAACCGGTCTTCTTTCAACCGGGCCAGCAGCCGCCGGAACCCGGGCCGGAGCCGGGCGAAGGAGGCGACAAATTCCAGGACCTCCTCCTCGCTCCCCCGGAAGTGGGCGGCCATCGCCAGGTAGGCCTCCTTCATCCCGATCTCCCTCTCGTGGTAGGCCCGGTGGGCCTCCCAGCAGGCCGGGTCGGCGAAACGGGCGAAGACGGCGTCGAAGATATCCTCTTCGGTGATCGTCCCGTCGAAGTCAAAGACCATCGCCGGAGGTTGGCCCGCGGTGTCAATTTTCAGGGGCATAGAAAAACAAAGGAGCCCCGGCTTCCGGCCGGGACCCCTCGGATCCAAACTGGTTAAATCAATCTTTCGCGAAGATGGTCAGACCGCCGTCACCGACTTGACCTCGGGGACGTCTTCCCGGATCGCCCGCTCGACCCCGTGCTTCAGGGTCATCGTGGCCATCGGGCAGCCGCCGCAGGCTCCGGTCAGCCTGACCCTGACCTCGCCCTCTTCGGTCACCTCGACCAGCTCCACGTCCCCGCCGTCCCGCTGGAGGAACGGCCGGACCTTTTCCAGGGCCGCTTCAACCTTCTCTTTCATAACTTTAATCTCCTTGATGATTATTCCCCCGCCGGCGGGGTGAAGACCCGCGTCCCCATCTCCCGGTCGAGCATAAACAGCCCGCTGCCCTGTTCGCCGGCCAGTTTCAGTTTTTCCACCACCCCGGAAGCCGTGGCTTCCTCCTCCACCTGCTCGCTGACGAACCACTGGAGGAAGGCCTCGGTGGCGTAATCGTCCTCGGAACGGGCCAGCTTGACCAGGCCGTGGATCAGCCCGGTCACCAGCCGCTCGTGCTCCAGGACCTGTCCGAAGACCTCGAGCACCGAACCCCACTCGGTCGGCGGCCCCTCGATCGGCTGGAGGAGGACCCGCCCCCCCCGCTCGTTGAGGAAACCGAAGAGCTTTTCCGTATGACTGACCTCCTCCCGGGCCTGGATGATCATCCAGTTGGCGAAACCGCCTAAATTTACCGACTCGCACCAGGCGGCCATCGAGAGGTAGAGGTAAGACGAGTAAAGCTCCTTGTTGATCTGGGTGTTCAGGGCCTCCTGCATCTTTTCGCTGAGCATAATATCCTCCTTTGTCCCGTACTCGTCCTCATACTTGAAAACTCACATCCCGACTCAGTTGCCTGCCATCGAGAACGTGTACGAGGTGCGAGTACGAGCCCGGATCAGGACTTCCAGAGCCCGTGGACGTTGCAGTACTCGCGGGCGGTCGCCCCGGGATCCTTCATCTTGAAGACCGTCTCCGCCGGCTGGCCCGGCTTGAGGAAATGCCGGGGGGCGTGAACCCCGTCGGCGGAGATCAGCTGAATCCACTGGATGTAGTGGGCCTCTTCCATCGGGTGGGGAACCGAACCGACCTTGACCGCGGTCCCTTCGGCGGTCTCCTCGACCACCGGAACGTGCTTCTCGGTCGACTGGTCGGCGGTCTTCTCCTCCATCAGGACCATATCCTGGCCGCAGCAGACCAGGGTCCCGCCTCCGGCGTGGAGAAGCTCCACGATGTTCCCGCAGACTTCACACTTGAAAATATCGAATCTCTTGGCCATTGGAAAACTCCTTTCTGTTTAGAATCCGGAATTCAGAATTCTGTATTTCTACCAATTCTCTCCCAACAGCTCGAAGTGAGCCCGGGGATGGGCGCAGGCGGGGCAGACTTCGGGGGCCTCGGTCCCCCGGTGGAGGTAGCCGCAATTCCGGCAGCGCCAGACCACTTCCTGGTCACGCTTGAAGACCTGGCCCAACTCAATGTTCTTCTTCAGGTCGAGGTAGCGCTTCTCGTGCTGCTTATCGGCCACGGCGATCGCTTCCATCGCCCGGGCGATCGTCTCGAAACCCTCTTCCCGGGCCGTCTTGGCGAAGGAGGGATACATTTCGGTCCACTCGTAATGCTCCCCGCCGGCCGCCTCTTCCAGGTTCTCGGCGGTCGAGCCGATCACCCCGAAGGGGAAGGCAGCGTCGGCCAGGACTCCTTCTTCCCCCCCGGTCATAAACTTGAAGAGCCGCTTGGCGTGCTCCTTCTCCTGGTCGGCGGTCTCGGCGAAGATATCCGAGATCTGGACGAAACCCTCCTTCTTCGCCTTCGAGGCGAAGTAGGTGTAGCGGTTGCGGGCCTGGGACTCGCCGGTAAAGGCGGTCATCAGGTTCTTCGCCGTCTTGGTTCCTTTCAATTCCATAATTACTCCTCCTTGGGCTTTCCCGCCGCCCGAGCGGCGGATTTCGGTTTTGTTGAATTCCCCCGGCATCGGGGGCAGAAGCCGGTGAACTCCAGCCGGTAACCGGTCACGCTGAACCCGCCCGGATCGGAGACCAGACCCTCCAGATCGGGCGGATCGGCCACCGCCAGGTCGGCCACCCGGCCGCAGCGGCGGCAGTGGATATGATAATGGGGCTCGACCATCCCGTCAAACCGCATTTTTCCGCCGGGAGTCTCGATCTTCCGGACCACCCCGCTCCGGGAGAGCAGCTCCAGGTTCCGGTAAACCGTCCCCAGGCTGACCCGGGGAAGGCGCTTCCGGACCCGGCCGTAGATTTCATCCGCGGTCGGATGCCGGTCGGTCCGGCCCAGTTCATCGAGGATGACCCGGCGCTGTCTGGTTAACCTTAACTGTTTTTCCATCATCCGGCT
>PWXJ01000154.1 GCA_003561965.1 PVC group bacterium | reverse complement strand
GGTAAGTTCAACAACAAGACCAACGGGGTCAGCCCCCGCCGCTTTCTCCGGCTGGCCAACCCCCGCCTCTCCGGGCTGATCACCGGCCGGATCGGGGAGGGCTGGCTGACCGACCTCGAGCAGCTCCGGGAACTGGAGGGATCGGCGGAAGACGCCGAATTCCGCCGGCGGTGGCGGGAGGTGAAGCAGGCCAACAAAGCGGAACTGACCCGAACCATCCGGGAACTGACCGGGGTCGAGGCCGACCCGGAGGCGATCTTCGACGTGATGGCGAAGAGACTCCACGAATACAAGCGCCAGCACCTCCTGGCCCTTTATATCATCACCCTCTACCACCGGCTGCTCGACGACCCCGGGGCGGAGATCCAGCCCCGGGTCTTCATCTTCGGGGCCAAGGCCGCCCCCGGTTACCGGATGGCCAAGCTGATCATCCGGCTGATCAACGGGATCGGGGCGGCGGTCAACGCCGATCCGGCGGTCCAGGGCCGGCTCAAGGTCGCCTTCCTCCCCAACTTCAATGTCGGCCTGGCCGAAAAGATCTACCCCGGAGCCGATATCTCGGAACAGATCTCCCTGGCCGGGATGGAGGCCTCGGGAACCGGGAATATGAAGTTCGCCCACAACGGCGCCCTGACCGTCGGCACCCTGGACGGGGCCAATATCGAGATCCGGGAGGCGGTGGGGGCGGAAAATTTCTTCCTCTTCGGGATGACCGCCGAGGAGGTCTTCGCCCGGCGGGAAGCGGGATACGACCCCCGGGAGTTTTACGAGAACCACCCCGGGCTGAAACGGGCGATCGACTCCATCGCCGCCGGAGACTTCTCCGGAGGCGACCGGGAACTTTTTTTACCCCTGGTCGAAGACCTGGTGGGGAAGGACCGGTATATGGTACTGGCCGACTACGCCTCCTACCTGGAAGCCCAGGCCGCGGCCGAGCGGACCTACCGGGACCGGGAGCGGTGGGCGAGGATGTCGATCCTCAATACCGCCCGGACCGGGCTCTTCTCTTCCGACCGGGCGGTCCGGCAGTACTGCGAGGAGATCTGGAAGGTCTCTCCCCTGCCCGTCGAAACGGACACCACACCGGATTAATAAAAATGGCTCAATCCGGATTTCCCAACAAGACTTTGTTGTCTCGATAAAAAATGGGTGAATGATGTGCCGCCCCCTGCGGGGGCTCTCTAATTATTTCGTATCTTTATTCCACGGGCTGACGCCCGTGGCTAAAAATGTATCGCCCGCTGCGCGGGCTCCTATTATGCAGTAGCTGCGTAGAACCAGGCTAAGCAGCCCCCGCAGGGGGCGTTACTTCCATTAGCCACGGGCGTCAGCCCGTGGTACTGGATCAGCAAAAATATCTCAGAGCCCCCGCAGGGGGCGACACAATTTCAAGCCGGATGATGATGAATTTCTCTATCCTCAGGGTAAAAGATAACCTTGAGCAAATTTCCCCCTGATTTTGCACTTTAAAAACTGCCTTCAACGTCCATCCATCATTGATTAAGGCAACCAATCGGCTTTGGGAAATCCGGATATAGTCATAAAAATTATGCTGACGGAAGAGATCGAACGGTTGCTGGGGGAAGGGGTCCCGGCGGTCCGGGTCCGGCCGGCCTCGGTGCGGGCGGCGGCTCCGGCCGAGGAGACCGGGGGGATGCTGGTCACCGCCGCGGGGAAGGCCGCGGGGGGGATCGGCGGGGGGGACCTGGAGCGGCGGGTGATCGCCGAAGCCCGAAAGATCCTGGGGCGGGGAGAGAGCCGGCGGATCGCGGTCGGGGTCTCTCCGGCGGAGGAGAAGGCCCGGATGATGAAGCCGGGGGGGACGCTGAAATTTCTCCTCGAGCCCCTGGAGGCCATCCCCGTCCTCTGCCTCTTCGGGGCCGGGGCGCTGGCGGTCCCGCTCTGCCGGATCGGGGGGGAGGCCGGTTTCCGGACGGTGGTGGTGGATGACGACCCCGTCTTCGCCGACCGAAGACGGTTCCCGGGGTCGGAGGTTATCCTGTCCGACGCCTTCCGCGACCTGGAAGCCGTCCTCAACCCCGGACCAAACTGGTGCCTGGTGGTGGCGACCCGGAACCACCGCCGCGACCAGCGGGTAATCAAGCAGGCCGCCTTCTGGGAGACGGCCTACCTCGGGGTGCTCTGCGGCAGGGATAAGAAAGATGCCTTTCTCGACCGGCTGGAGGGGGAAGGGATTCCCCGGAAGCTCCTGGAACGGATGCGGGTCCCGGCCGGGCTGGAGATCGGGGCGGCCGCCCTGGAGGAGATCGCGGTCTCCATCGTCGCCGAGATCTTCCGGACCTGCCGCGGCGGGACAGGATAATTGAGGAATGGGGATTGGGGAATGGGGATTGGGGAATGGGGAATAGGGAATGGGGAATGGGGCAAGTGACCAGTAATCAGTTATCAGTAATCAGTTATCAGGAGCAGATACTTACTTCAATAAGGAGAAAACAATGCTGACAAAGAGAACCAGGATGATCGACGCCTCGGGGATCCGGAAGGTCTTCGAGCTCGGGCAATCGGTGGAAAACCCGATCAACCTCAGCATCGGGCAGCCCCACTTCGACGTCCCCCGGGAGGTCCAGGAGGCGGCGATCGCGGCGATCCGCTCGGGGCGGAACGCCTACACCCTGACCCAGGGTCTCCCCTCGCTCAACGCCCGGGTGAAGGCGGCGGCGGAGGAGTCGACCGGGCGGGAGTTCGAGGCCTCGATGATCACCTGCGGGGTATCGGGGGGGCTGGTCCTGGCCTGTATGGCCCTGGTCGAAGCCGGGGACGAGGTCCTCTGTCCCGACCCCTACTTCGTGATGTACAAGCACCTGGTCAACCTCTTCGGGGGGAAACCGGTCTTCTACGACACCTACCCCGACTTCGCGATCCGGCCGGAGCGGATCGAATCCCTGATCACCGACCGGACCAAGCTGATCATCGTCAGCTCCCCGGCCAACCCGACCGGGGCGGTCCATACCGAGGAGGAACTCAAGGAGATCGCCCGGATCGCCCGGGAACGGGGGATCTTCATCGTCTCCGACGAGATCTACGCCCTCTTCAGCTACGACGGCCCCCACCTCTCGATGGCCAGCTACTCCGAGAACTGCCTGCTCCTGGGGGGCTTCTCCAAGTCCCATTCCCTGACCGGATGGAGACTCGGCTTCGCCCTCGGGCCGGCGGAACTGCTGACCGAGATGACCAAGCTCCAGCAGTACACCTTTGTCTGCGCCCCCTCCTTCGCCCAGGAGGCGGCCCTGGCGGCGATGGACTTCGACACCTCGGCCTGGCGGAACGACTACCGGGAGAAGCGGGACCTGGTCTATAACAGCCTCCGGGAGTTCGGCTACCGGGTGGAGAAGCCGGGCGGGGCCTTCTACATCTTCCCCGAGTGCCCCCGGGGGACCGACCAGGAGTTCGCGGCCGAGGCGATCAAGGACAAGCTGCTGATCATCCCCGGCTCGGTCTTCTCGGAACGGAACACCCACTTCCGGATCTCCTACGCCGCCGAGGACGAGACGATCCGGCGGGGCCTGGAAGTCCTGGAGAAACTGAACCGGTAGGCCGGCCGGCTGTTTCAGATCACCCGGTAGTCGGGGGGGACGGGGTCGGTGCCTTCCCAGACCACCTGCCGGAAGTGGGCGGGGTCGGTGTTCCCCTCGGTGTTGAGCAGCAGGACCCGGGAGTCCGGCCCCAGCCCCATCTCTTCTCTCAGCGGTTCGTATTCGGGGTGCTGCATTATGAACATCAACGCCCCCAGGGTGACCGCCCCCGACTCCCCGGAAACGACGAAGGGATCCCCGCTCAGGGGTACGCCGTAAACCCTCATCCCCTTGGCCGCCACGTAATCCGGGCAGGCCAGGAAGTACTCGGCGCAGTCCCGGAGGATGTCCCAGGCGATCGGGTTCGGCTCCCCGCAGGAGAGCCCGGCCATAATCGTCTCCAGGTTGCCCGGAAAGGAATGGGTCCGGCCGTCGGCGGCCCGGACGGACTCGAAGAGACAGGCCGCGTTCGAGGGCTCGACCACCGCCGCGCGGGGGGCTTCCCGGCCGAAGAGCATCCGGTAGTACCCGATGATCGAGGCGGCCAGGGAGCCGACCCCGGCCTGGACGAAGATATGGGTCGGCTTGATATAACCCTGCCCGGAGAGCTGTTCCTGGATCTCGACGTACATCGTGGCGTAACCCTGCATCACCCGGATCGGGATATCCTCGTAGCCCTCCCAGGCGGTATCGGCGATCACCTGCCAGCCGTTTTTTTTCGCGTCGGCGATGATCTGCCGGACGGCGTCGTCGTAGGTCCCCGGGATGATGCTGACCTTCGCCCCGTAGCTCTCGATCGCCCGGATCCGGGCCGTTGAGGTGCCTTCGTGGACGTAGATCACCGAGGGACAGCCGAGCCGGGAGGCGGCCCAGGCCACCCCGCGGCCGTGGTTGCCGTCGGTGGCGGCGGCAAAGGTGATGCCCTTCAGCCGGCCGGCCGGCTCCGGTTCCTCGAGGGCGGCCAGCAGCTCCTTCTGGTCATCGATCCCCAGCCGTTCCTTGAGCAGGGAGAAGATGGCGTAGGAACCGCCCAAGACCTTGAAGGAGTTGAGGGTCAGCCGCTGCGATTCGTCCTTGATCCAGATATTCCCCAGACCGAGAAACGTCGAGAGGTTGTCCAGGGATTTCAGCGGGCTCATCCTTCCCCCGAGGATCTCCCGGTGGAGCTTGTTGACTTTCCGGCCGATCCCCGGCCGCATCACCTTCCGCAGGGATTCCATCCGGTTTCCGGGCTGGACCCGGGTGTTCTTCAACCAGTTGATCGGTTTTTCGGTATTCATCTCTATCCTCTTGAATATTACGCTTCAGTTAGTTGACCTTTGATCGGTTCCGCCGCTTCAAACCACCCCGATAGCCACCTCCCTCTCCCGCGCCAGGCTGTCCGGGAGGGCGAGGTAGTACCTCCCCTCCTCCTCTCTCCCCCGTTTCCGGGCGCCCCGGCCGTAGATCCCGCACTTTCTCCGCAGCTCGGCCAGGGCCAGGCTCCTCCGCTCCGTGGAGAGCCGCCCGTTCCGGATCAGGTTGACCAGGGAACGGATCCGGAACCGGTCCATCCCCTCCCGGAATACCGCCGAGACCTGGTCGGGGCGGCCGCCCTCCTTGAAGGTCAGCGGCCGGTCAACCAGGAGAAACCGGGTCTCCAGCGACGCCCGGAGCCAGAAGTCGTAATCCTCGCAGCAGGGCAGATCCTCGTCGAAGCAGCCGACCCGGTCGAAGAGTTCCCGCCGGACCATCACCGTGGACATACTGACCACGCACATTGCCAGCGACCGGGCAAAGATGTAGCCGGAGGGCTTCCGGTGCCGCTTTTTCTGGGGGAGCAACTCGCCCCTCCGGTACCAGACCTCCTGGGTGTGGGAGATCAGGCAGTCCGGCTCCCTCTCCATCGCCGCCGTTTGGACCGCCAGTTTCTCCGGGTCCCAGCGGTCGTCGGAATCGAGAAAGGCGACCAGGGGCGCCCGGCCGGCCCGGATCCCCCGGTTGCGGGCGGCGGCGGGGCCGCGGTTGGCCTGCCGGAGACAGGTGACGGCGGACCCGAAAGTTTCCAGCATCTCCCCCGTACCGTCGGTGGAGCCGTCGTCGACCACCAGGCAGTTGAAGTCCCGGTAACTCTGCCCCAGTACCGACCGGACGGACTCCGCCAGCAGCCTCTTCCGGTTGAAGGCGGGTATCACCACGTCAATTTTCGCTGTCGGACGCATACCGGGTCGTTGGACAAAATGAATCGGGAAGATCACGGAGCCGTCCCGAAACTGGAAAAAGCCCCGCCGGACCGGCAAAAAAATAAACCGGGATATACTTCCCCGGAACCGGACCGCGAAGTTCCCGGCCGGGCACTTCCCGGCCGGATTTAACCGGATTGTAACACCGGCCTTCGAGGAAACCAAGTTATAATTTCCTGATTTTTCCCTGGGACGGGCAAAGAACTTCAGAACGGAAAAGGCAGGCGGAGTTCGTCCCAGATCGCCCGGCTCTCCATACAGAGGTAGAGCGGGAGGTCGCGGCGGCGGGCGAGGATCCGGTCGATCAGGAAGCGGTAGATCTGAAGCCGGATGAATTCCGGGTAGCGGAGCTTCCCGTCGAAGCCGACCGCCAGCTCGCCGTCGAGGATGGAGTTTCCGGGAAACCGCCTTTCGATCACCTTCTTCAGGGCCGGGGGGCAACGGAGGGTCCCGAGGCTGATCCAGGCGATCCGCTCCGGGGCCACGGCCGAGAAGATTTGCTCGACCGTCTCCCCGTACTCCTTCTCCCAGCCCGGGTAGAAGATCACCGGGTCGAGATGAAAGGCGATCCGGTAGCCGGCGGCGGCCGCCCGAGCGGCGGCGGCCAGCCTCCGGGAGGCCGGGGCGGCGTAATGCTCGACGGAGTCGGCGACCCGTCCGGGGTTAATCGACCAGGCGGCGACAACCTTTCCCCGGGGTTCGATCCGCAGGAGGTTCTCGATCCGGTCGCTCTTGGTCTTGAACTCGAAGGTCACGTCCTCCCGCTCCCGGAAGAACTCGACCAGGGGGAGCGAGTAGCCGGTCAGGCCGTCGAGGTGGAGGGAGTCGGTGAACTCCCCGGTCCCCAGCCGGAGCGGACGGCGGCCCGGGCGGGACCGGGCGGCGGAGAACCGGTCGAGGAAACGGTCGATGTTGGCCGGGAGGATGATCCCCGGGGTGTTGACGTAGCCGGGGAGGAAGCAGTACTCGCACTCGTAGAGGCAGCCGAAGCCGAGGTTGCAGACCCGGTAGCCGCAGCGGACCGCCCCGGGGGTACAGGGGCAGGGCTTGAAGAAATCCCACTGCTCGGCGATGATGAAGAGCGTCTCCCCCCGCCGGTTGTAGCCGGCGGCCCCGGCGGGGGGCCGGCCGGCGAGATATTGCTTCAGGGAGGCGATCTCCTCCCGGTCGGCCCGGGGGAACCTCTCCCGGCAGGCGGCGGCCAGGGAAGAGGAGGCGGCCGCCGCCTCGACAAGGATCTTCTTCGGGGAGAACTCGAAGGGCGGGAGGGAGCGAACGTCATCCTCCGGCAACTCCAGCCGGGGAAGATAGGGCCGGAGGGGAACCCCCCGGGCGGAACCGAGCGGGAACCGCCGGCGGAGAAGAAAATCCTTGAGAGCGGGAAAGGAGGAGGGAGGCGGGGACGGCAGTACGGATTCCGGTGGGATCGACTCCCGGCGGGAGATCTCGAAGAGGAGCCGGACCGCTTCCCGGCGCTTGTTGACTCCGAACCGGGGGTAGAGCTTCCCGACCAGTCTTTCGGCGAAGGTCAGGCGGTCGGCTTCCCGCTGATGTAACGACATACGGCCTCCACCGCCCGGTCGAGGGCGAGGTCCAGTCGGGTCCGCTCGTCCGGGGGGAGCGGGCGGTAATAGGGCCGGGCGCCGACGATATCGCTGACCGCCAGGAGGGCGGCGGCCCGGACCCCGGCCCGGGCGGCCGCCGCGCAGACCGCCGCCGACTCCAGGTCGACCACCTCCACCCCCCTCCCCCGCCGGCGGGGGAGCAGCTCTTCCTGGAGGCTCAGCGAGCCGAAACTGACCCCGGCCGGTCCGTCCTCCCACTCCAGGCCTCCGGCCGTGATCAGGGCCCGGCGGAGTTCCGGGTCGGGGAGGAACCGGGGGCCGGGGGAGAAGTCTCCCGCCGCCAGACGGGAGAAGCTCTCCTGTCCGTACCAGGGGGTGGGGCAGACCAGGGAGCCGATCTCCCGGGGGAGGCCGGGAGAGAGCAGCCCGCAGGTCCCGAGAAAGATCACCTCCCGGCAGCCGGCCCCGGCCAGGTGGAGGACCGCGTCGCCGGCGAAGACGGGGCCGATCCGGGTCAGGACCACCGTACAGTTCTCCCCGGATCCGGCCGAATAGAGGAATCCCCGGCGGAGTTTCTCCACGCCGAAAGCGCCGGGAAAGTTCTTCCGGAAAAATGGAAAGAGGACACAGGTCTCCGAGACGGAGGAAGGATCGATTCCGAAGAGCGTCCGGAAGGGGTCCACGGCGGCGAACCCTATCTCACCACCGGAATATCATTCCCGGAACCGAAATTGACCCGGGTCACGCCCCGGACCGCCCAGAGGCCGGTGGCGGGACGGAAGATGGCGATGCTGTCACTGCCCTTGCCGCCATAATCCCCCGGGAGGGGCTGGTCGGCCCCGGTGCCGAAAGACGCTCGGGTGACTCCCCGGACCGCCCAGAGCCCTGACGCCGAACGGAAGATGGACGGAGACCAGGCCCCTTTTCCCCCGTAATCCCCGGGGACCGGCTGGTCGCCGGACCGCCCGAAGAAGGCCCGGGTCACACCCCGGACCGCCCAGAGCCCGCTGGCCGGGCGGAAGATCGCGATTTTTTTCCTCAGCCCGTCGCCGTAATAACCGGGGACGGGCTCATCGTTCAGGGCTCCAAAGTTGACCCGGGTCACTCCCCTCACCGCCCAGAGCCCGGAGGCCGGGCGGAAGATCCCCACCCGGGCGCTCCCGTCCCCGGCGTAGTCGCCCGGAACCGGAATGTCGTCCCCGGAACCGAAATAAACCCGGGTCAGGTTCCGGATCGCCCAGAGGCCGGAGGCCGGACGGAAGATCCCGATCCGGGTGGTCCCGTCCCCGGCGTAGTCTCCGGGGACCGGGATATCGCCGTCCCGCCCCCAGAAGACCCGGGTCACCCCCCGGATCGCCCAGAGGCCGGAGGCGGGCCGGAAGATCCCGATATCCGATCTCCCGTCGCCGCTGTAATCGTAATGCCATCTTCCCGGGGCGGCCTGGATGAGGTTGGCCCGCGAATAATCTATGTAGGTGCTGCCCCGGTCGTCCGGATAGTAGACCCGGCCAAAGCCGGTCCCGGTTACCTCTGGAAGATAAATCCGCAGAGTCTGACCGCCGTCATAGGTCAGGGTCAGATAATCCCCGGCCTGGATGGCCCAGGGCTCCCTCCCCTGGGGTATCCGGATCCGGAGCTGATAGGGGGCGGAAAAATTAGTCTCGGAATAAAAGGTGTTCTCCCAATCCCGGATATACCCCCACCGGTGCTGGCTGAAATTGAACTCGCGGTCCGGGTTCGTCTCCGTCTCCGCCTGGAAATAATATGTCCAGCCGTCCTGGTGGATGGCCCGGGGCATATGGATCTCCACGTCCTCCAGAGACCGGATATAGAGAGGAGGATGGTTGAACCCCAGCTTCGGGGTCGGGGTGACCGAGGGGGTCGGGGTAACCGAGGGGGTGGGAGAGATTGTCGGCGAGGGGGACGGAGACGGGGTGGGGGTGATCCACTTCATCCGGCCGAGGAAGGCGTCGGTTTGCCCGGCCCAGGCGGGTTGGAAGGCGGCCGCGGTCGGGAAGTCGTCGGAGGAAGTGTATCCGGCCAGGTAAGCCCAGCGCTGGGCATCGACCGCTACCGCGGTGGCAATGTCGACCTGGCTTCCCCCCAGGTAGGTGGAGAGGAAGAGGGCGTCGGCCGACTCCTCGAAGACGGCGAGGAAACCGGATTCGACACCTCCAAGTTCCGCCTGCAGATAGTTTTTTGTGGGGAAGTCTTCAGATTTGGTAGCGCCCGCCAGGTAAACCCTCCCCCAATCGTCGATAGTGATCCCCCGCCCCACCGCCGATAGCCCCGTCCCGCCGCCGACCAAATCCCGGTCGCC
>PWXJ01000015.1 GCA_003561965.1 PVC group bacterium | reverse complement strand
TTCAGGCTGTGGAAGAAGATCTCCTCGAGCTTGTCGTGGACCCCGTAGGCCTGCTGGAGAAAACCGTCGTCGGTCAGGACCCCCTCGTTGAGGGCCCAGGTGTCCTGGGGGAGGCCGAGGGTGGCGTAGCGGTCGAAGAGCTTGGCCAGGTGGATCGAGTAGATGAAGGGGTGGGAGACGGGCAGGGCCGGCTTCTCCGGGTCGATCTGGACCGGGGAGAGGTAGATCTCGACCTCGGGCTCGAGGCTCTTGAGGAAGAACTGGGCGATCCCCCGAACCCGGGCCAGGGGACCGGCCCGGAAGGTCAGGGTGACCCAGGGAGAGAGGACCCCGGGAGTCAGTTCGAGCTTCTCCTTTCCGATCTCCAGCCTCACCCGGGAAGCCCCCCGGTCGACCTCGATCCGCAGAGGGATGGCGAGGTCCTTCCCCGGCCGGCGGGGGTCGGGGGGGCCGGAGATTTCGGTCTCGTAAACCGGCCCCCCGCCTTCCAGCCGGCGGCGGTAGCCGGAGGTCAGCTCGGAGCCGCCGGCGGCGGTGGTGTAGTAGGCGAAGGTCCCCTGGGAACCCTTGAGGTCCGGGGCGCAGAGCCCGGAGAGGAGCAGGCCCCGGTGGGGCTCGGGGGGGAAGGTGATCGGGACCTTGAGGATCACGCTGAAGATCCCGTGCTCGCCGAGGATCTTCCAGAAGGGGACCGACTTTCTCAGCATCCTGATCACCGGCTTGCCGGCCGGGATCCGCAGCGGCCCGAGCCTGATCGTCCGGCCGGAGGTGTTGATCTCGGCCGAGGAGAGGGCGGGGAGGTAGGTCCTGGGGTCCCGGCGGAGAAAGTCGAAGATGTTGTGCTTGCCCGGGTTGGCCCCGGTCATAAAGCTCGACCAGGCGACCGGGGAGATCGGGGGGTTGCTGGTCGCCAGCGGGCGGAAGGTCCCGGTCTCCTTCAAGGCCGAGAGGTTCGGAAGGAGCCCCCGGTCCATAAACCCCGAGGCCAGCTCGGGGTCGAGACCGTCGAGACCGAGGATGACCAGCCGGTCGACCTCCGCCCGGCCGTGCTTCTTCTTCCGCTTCAGGGCGTTGAGGGCCAGCCGGAAGGGGAGGGTGAAGACCAGGAGAATCACCACCAGGACCGCCCCGAGCACGAAGATAAAGGAACTGAGGAAGGCGAATCCGGCCCCGGGTCCGATGTAGGCGAGGGCCGGGCCGGGCCCGGCCAGCCGGAGGACGGCTAACGATACCAGGATGGCCAGGGACTTCTTCATCAATGGGTTTCGGGTCAGGCGGAAGCCGTTTAAAAAGCGCGGATTAAGAAATAAACTTATCACCTCGCCCCCCGGGCGGCAACCTGATTCGGAGTCTTTTCGGGAACATCGGGAGTTGCCCTGGACGGCCCGGGTAGTATATAGTCATTGAACTCGGCTTCAGCAAACGGAAGGAGGAAGGCAATGAAGAGAACCGGAAAATGCGCGGTAACGGCCCTGGCCGGGCTGGTCCTGGTCCTGGCGGTGACCGCCTGCGGGAATTCGGCCGCGAACGCGGAATCGGCCGCCGGCGAGCGGGCGCCCGATTTCAATCTGGAGAACTTTGCCGGGGGAAGGACCCGGCTCTCCGACCACCGGGGAGAGGTCGTCCTGCTCAACTTCTGGGCCACCTGGTGCCCGCCCTGCGTGAAAGAGATCCCGGATTTCGTCAAACTCTACGACAGATACCGGGAACGGGGGCTGGTGATTCTGGGGCTCAGCGTCGACCGCAACCCCCAATCGGTCCTTCCCGCCTTCATCAAGAGGCACAAGATCAACTACCCGGTCCTGCTGGACGACGGCCGGGTGGCCGGCGACTACGGCGGGATCACCGGTATCCCCACCACCTTCCTGATCGACCGGGAAGGAATCATCCGGGGCCGCTACGTCGGCTACCGGCCGAAGAGGGTCTTCGAAGAAGCGATCAAGGAACTGCTCTAGGCCGGAGCGGCGGGATTCTCCCCCGATGAAACCGACGGCGGAAAACCAGGCGGCCGGAGGGCGGAAGCCGGCCGGTTACTTCCCCTACCTGCTCCTCCTGCTGGCGGCGGCGCTCCTGGCGGCGGGGGTCATCCTGGGCGAGAACGCGCAGGTCCAGAGAAACGCCCACTACCTCTGCTTCGAATGCATCGGGATCGGCTGATGGGCCGGCTGCGGAAGATAGTCCAGGGGCTGGCGGCGCTGGCGGTCAACTCCTCCTTTCTCTTCGGGCAGACCCGGCCCGACCGGATCTACCAGGGGTCCCTGAAGCAGATCTGCTCGCCGGGGCTGAACTGCTACGCCTGCCCCTACGCGGTGCTGGCCTGCCCGGTCGGGTCGCTCCAGCACTTCATCGGCTACGGGAAGTACCGCTTCTCCCTCTACGTCGCCGGGTTCCTCCTGTTCTTCGGGGCCCTGTCCGGGAGGCTGATCTGCGGCTGGATCTGCCCCTTCGGGCTGGTCCAGGACCTGCTCCACAAGATCAAATCACCCAAGTTCCGTCTCCCGGCCCCCCTGCGGTTCCTCCCCTGGGCGGCCCTCCTCGGCCTGGTCATCCTCGTCCCCCTGCTGCTCGGCACCCCCGGCTTCTGCGCCTACCTCTGCCCGGCCGGCTCCCTCCAGGGCGGGGTCGTCTTCGGCGTCTTCAGCGCCCAGGTCCGCTCGATGATCGGAACCCTCTATTTCGTCAAGATCGCCATCCTGGTCTTCTTCCTCGCCGGTTCGGTCTTTCTCTTCCGGCTCTTCTGCCGGACCGCCTGCCCGCTCGGGCTGATCTACGGGTTCTTCAACCGGATCGCCCTCCTCGGCTTCAGTTTCGACCGGTCGAGCTGTATCGAGTGCGGGCTCTGCGAAAAATCCTGTCCGGTCGATCTCGCCCCCCAGCGGGGGGAGTACCTCTCCGGGCAGTGCTTCCGCTGCCTGAAATGCCGGGACGTCTGCCCGAAAAGCTGCTTCCGGTTCGGCTGGACCGCCGGAAAAAATCGGCGCCGGGGATAGGAAATTTCCCCTTGACTTCGTCCCCAACTGAATTACTTTGGAACCACCGCCGGCACCCGGCCGGGGCCGGGGCCGCCCCCGGAAAAATATTTCAAAATTAATTTGACTTAAGCTCCCGATGTTATAGATTCTCGAAGCTGAGTTGGAACTGGTTGGTTCAGCAATCTCAATCGAATCAAGGAGGAGAGTTATGGCCTACGTGATCAGCGACGAGTGCGTGGCCTGCGGGACCTGCGAGCCGGAATGTCCGGTGGAGGCGATCTCGGAAGGCGACCCCTACGTGATCGACGCCGAGAAGTGCGTCGACTGCGGCGCCTGCGCCGCGGTCTGCCCGGTGGACGCCATCTCCGAAGGCGAATAGCCGAAAACCTCCCGGCCGCCCCGGCCGCTGTCTTCTCCCGGCCGGGGCGGACGGGTAGACCGCCAAGGAGTCTGCCTATGTCTTCCAGAAAAATCCTCAAGTGGCCGTTTCTCACCGCGGCCTTTTTCGCGGCCGGGCTGGTCTGCCTGGCGGTGCCGGGGAGGGCGGGGCTGCTCCCCTCCCGGACCGGATCGCCCGAGGCCCTGACCCGGACCGACCTGGAGAGGGAACTGGTAACCGAAGCCCTGGCCGCCGCCGGCTGGAGCCGGGACGAAGCCGCCCGACGGGTGGCCCTGCTCACCGACGGAGAGGTCAGGCTCCTGGCCGAAGCCGGGATGGACCTGACCGCGGGCGGGGAGAGCGGGGAGGGCGAACGGGCGCTCCGGGTCGGCCTGGCGATCGGGATCGTCCTGGCCCTCTTCACCGGCATCTACCTCTTCGCCACGGCGGATTGAGGCCGGCCCCGCGACGGGCCGGCTGTCCGCCCCCGGCCCTCTTCCGATGAATCTCTTCGGGGTTCTGGCGCTGATTCTCCCCCTCCTCGCCTCCCCTCCGCCCGCGAGGCACCTGATCGAGGGCGTCCCCTACGTCCGCCAGGAACGCCTGCACTGCGGCCCGGCCTGCCTGGGAATGGTGCTCGGTTATTACGGGGTGACCATCCCCCAGGAGCGGCTGGCGGAGGAACTCTACCGGAGGGAACTCTCCGGAACCCTCAACCTCGACCTCCTGGTCGCCGCCCGGCGCCACGGTTTCGACGCCGGGATGCACCGGGGCTCCCTGGAACTGGTCCGGGACTTCCTCCGCCGGGACGTCCCGGTGATCGCCCTGGTCCGGGTCTCGGAGAAACCGGAGCGCTACCACTACCTGGTGATCTTCGGCTACGACGACGAAGCCGGGACCCTGACCGTCCATTCCGGGAACATCCGGGCCGGTGAGATCGGTTACGCCGAATTCAAGGAGGACTGGGAAACCGCCGACCGCTGGATGCTGACGGTGGAGAGGAAGGTGGACTGGTAAATGATCCGGGTGAGCGGTAAATATTTGTTCCTGCTCCTCTGCCCGGTCCTGGCCGGGTGCTCCTCCTACCGGGTGGTGGTCCAGGGGGTGGAGGTCGACCGGATGATCGCCAGCCGCCCGGCCGACCCGGAAGAAGCCGAGCGCCTGGCCGCCTTCCACAACGACCTCGGGGTCCTCCTGGAAGGGGAGGGGGACCTGGAAGGGGCCCTGGAGCAGTACCGGATCGCCCGGAAGAAGGACCCCGGCCTGGTCCCGGCCTATGTCAACGCCGGGAACGTCCGGTTCAAGCTGGGAGAGCCGGACCGGGCCGAACGGCTCTACCGGGAAGCCCTGGAGATCGACCCGGACAACCCCCGGGCCCTCAACAACCTGGCCTGGGTGATGGTGACCGGGAACCGGGACCTGGAGGAGGCGGTGGCACTTCTGGAACGGGCCCTGGCCGCCGACCCGGAAAACCGCTACCGCTACCTCGACAGCCTGGGCTGGGCCCGGTACCGGCGGGGCGAGACCGAAGCCGCCCGGTCGATCCTCGAGGAAGCCCTCGAGCTGACCCCGGAGGAGGAGACCTACCTCCGGGCCGAGACCCACTACCACCTGGGGCTGCTCCTCCACGAGACCGGGGAGAGCGGGCCGGCCGCCTTCCACTTTGAAGAAAGCCTCCGGCTCCGCCCCGACCCCGAGCGGGAACGGGAGTTGGAGGAACTGGCGGACGGGGATTGATCGACGGGATAACGGGATGATTTTAGACAGGATAATAAATATCCTGTAGATCCTGTTAATCCTGTCAATAAAAAGGGCCGAGGCGGGGGGAGAACGATTACTCATCCCGTCAAGAGAGCGATGGAAGGAAATCCCCTGATCGAGACCATTACCTCCGAGGACCCGGCGGTCCGGGACCGGACGGCGGAAGAGCTGCTCTCCGGGCGGGAGGCCGGGGAGTTGATCCGGTTGGCCGCCGAACTCGACCGGTTCCTCTGGCGGTCGAAGAACCTCTACCACCGGGTCCGGGCCGGGCTGCTGCTCTCGGCGATCTACCGGGTCTTTCTCCCGGCGGCCGGACCCGCCCGGGCGGAGCCGCTCCCGGTCAACGCCGGGCGGATGCTGCGGGGCGGGCAGTGGACCGGGGCCCTCCGCGTCCTGCGGCCGCTGCTCCGGGACGACCCCCCGGAGCCGGCCCGGTCGGCGGCGGCGGAAGCCTACTACCGGCTGGCCTTCGAACTTCTCCGGGAACAGGTCCAGGACTCGATCGCCCGGACCGGGGGCAACGAGGAGATCTTCCGGACCGACCGGGTCGACCGCTACCCGCTGACCGTCCCGGAGCTGTACCGGGAACCGGACCGGGAGACCGGGCTCTACCCGCTCGGCTACGACTGCTGCCCGGTTCGGATCGACCCCTGCCACTCCGGGTGGTCGGATATCTTCTTCCTGGCGATGGACGCCCCCCGGGCGGCCCGGGTGGTGAATATCTCGGTGGATATCGCCCGGCGGGGGGAGGGGGAACCCCGGCCCCCGATCGAGTGCTTCAGCCGGGTGATCGACCGTCCCGCCCTCCGCCTGGTCTCGATCGACCTCGGGACCGTCCGGGAGATCACCTCGACCTCGGAACTCTTCGACTTCCGGGACGACCCCCTGGCCCTGCTCAAGGCCGGGGTGGTCGCCTCCGGCCTGGTCCCGCCCCCCTTCCGGGGCGACGAGGTGGCGCTGCTGAAGATCCTCAGCAAGCTGCTGGGCCGGGGCCGGGGGATCGAGCTGGTCACCCGGGTCCGCCACCTCCCCCCGGGCTCCCGGATGGCCGTCTCCACCACCCTGCTGGCGACGATCGTCGCCCGGCTGATGCGCCAGACCGGTCAGATCGAGTCCCCGGAGGGGGAACTGACCGACCGGGAAAGACGGCTGGTCGTCTCCCGGGCGATCCTCGGGGAGTGGCTGGGCGGCTCCGGCGGCGGCTGGCAGGACGCCGGGGGCCTCTGGCCGGGGATCAAGATCATCGAGGGGGTCGAAGCCGGACCCGACGACCCGGAATACGGCGTCAGCCGGGGGAGGCTCCTCCCCGAGTACCGGGTGATCCCCCCGGAAGAGCTGCCGGCGGGGATCGACCGGACCCTGCGGGAGAGCGTCGTCCTCTTCCACGGGGGACTGGCCCGGGACGTCGGACCGGTCCTGGAACTGGTGACCGAGAAGTACCTCCTGCGGCTGCAGCGGGAGTGGGAGGCCCGGAAACGGGAGGCCGGCTATTTCGACCGGATCGCGGCGGCGCTCCGGGAGGGCGATATGGCCGGGCTGGGGCGCTGGACGACCGAGGACTGGGAGAAGGGGACCAAGGAGATCATCCCGGCCGCCGCCGACGCCTACACCGAGGAACTGATCGAACGGGTCCGGAAAAGGTGGGGCGACCGGTTCTTCGGGTTTTTAATGCTGGGCGGCCAGGCCGGGGGAGGGATGGCCCTGATCGTCGACCCCGCCATCCACGGGGAATGCCTGACCGAGCTGCCCGGGTTGATGGGCGAGACAAAACAGCGCTACCGAAAGGGGCTGCCCTTCGCGATGGAACCGGAGGTCTTCGACTTCTCGGTCAACCACCGGGGGATCTCCGGAAGACTGCTCCGGGGCGGAGAGGCCCGGCTCCCGGAAGAGTACGACCGCCTCGCCAGCCCGCCGGCGGGGGAAGGGGAAACCCCGGCCGCCGGAGAGATACTCCCCCCGCCCGAGGGGTTCGACGGCGAACTCCACCGCCGGAACCGGGAACTCTATCTCCGGGGGGAGATCTCCCTGGAGGCCAACCGCCTCCCCCGGGAGGCGGAGATCGCCGACCCGGAGGATGGCGATATCTTCCCCCTCCCGGAAGCCGGCGGCCAGGACTTCCGGTTCTGCCGGGCGCTGGGGGAGGCGGCGCTGCGCAACGGCGAGGCGGCGGTGGTAACCCTGGGCGGGGGGCTGGGCAGCCGCTGGTCGCCGGGGGGGGAAGCGGTGAAACTGCTCAGCCCGGTCATCCGGCTCGAGGGCCGCTACCGCTCCTTCCTCCAGGTCCACCTGGCCAAGACCGCCCGGACCGGGCGCGACTACCGCCGGCCCTTCCAACATATCGTCACCACCAGCCCCCTGACCGAAGGACCGATCGGGGAAGCCCTGGACGGATTCGGGCGGCTGGACTCCGGGCCCGAGACCTACCTCTCCCCGGCCGGAGTGCTGATCGGCCGGCTCTACCCCCGGGAAGACGACCTCCGGGAGTTCTGGAAACCCCGGGTCCGCCGGATCCGCGACCGGGAGGCGCGGCGGCGGGAACGGGACCGGCTCGAGAGCCTGGTCCGCTGGACGGCCCGGATGGGCCCGGGGGAGGATTTCACCCTCGGCCCCCCCCGGCTCCGCTTCCATCCCCCCGGGCACTGGTACGAGATACCCAACCTGATCCGGAACGGGACCCTGGGGAGGATGCTGGAGGACAACCCCGACCTCAACTACCTCCTGGTCCACAACGCCGACACCCTGGGGGCGTCCCTCGACCCCCTGGTCCTCGGGGTCCACATCTTCTCGAAGAAGGCCCTCAGTTTCGAGGTCATCCCCCGCCGCTGGGGGGACCGGGGGGGGTTCCCGGCCCGGGTCGGCGGCCGCTGCCGGCTCCTGGAATCCGGGGCGCTGCCCCGGGAGGAGGACGGGTTCCTCTTCACCCGCTACAACTCGCTGACCAACTGGATCAGTATCGACCCGCTTTTGACCCGGCTCGGTCTGACCCGGGAGGACCTGGCCGGCGGCGGCGGGGAGAAGACGGCGGCGGCACTGGCGGAACTGGAACGCGAGATCCCGGTCTACCTGACCCTGAAGGAGACCCGGATCCCCGGGGGCGGGGCGGAACCGGGGACCGTGCCGGTGGCCCAGTGCGAACGGCTCTGGGGGGAGATGTCCGCCCTGGAAGGCCTGGAGACCGGGTTCATCCCGGTCGAACGCGACCGCGGACGCCAGATCAAGACCCCCCGGGACCTCGACCTCGGCCGGAGAGACGGGGCGCTGGAATACCTGGCCGGCCGGGTCCACTTTCCCCCTGATCCCGGATAGGCGCGGTTTTTTCTTTGCTTTTCCTCCCCGACCGGCTTAAGATGACGCTTCCCCGAATCCGCCGGCGGGGAATTTTTTTCATCAGGGACCGGCGACACCAGGCAATTCTCAGACAGGTAAAGGACTATGAAAAAATTCAGCCCGATCCACCCCACGGCCAACATCTGGCAGGAACCGACGGGAAAGAAGATGGAGATCCGGGACGTGGAAGAACCCAACCTCTTCCGGGACATCTTCCCCTACTCCGAGGTCCCCCGGATGCCCCTCGACGGGGTCACCATCCCCCTGGACCCGGCCGAGGAGCCGGTCATCACCTGCACCACCTTCCGGGACGGCCAGCAGGCCCGGCCGCCCTACTCGGTCGAGCAGATCGGCGCCATCTACGACCTCCTCCACAAGCTGGGCGGACCCAACGGGATCATCCGCCAGTGCGAGTTCTTCCTCTACTCCGACAAGGACAAGGAGGCGGTCCGGAAGTGCCTGGAGCGGGGCTACCGCTACCCGGAGATCACCGGCTGGATCCGGGCGGTGGAGAAGGACTTCCAGCTGGTCAAGGAGATGGGCCTGAAGGAGACCGGGATCCTCACCTCGGCCTCCGACTACCACATCTTCCTCAAGCTCAAATCCACCCGGGCCAAGGCCCTCGACAAGTACCTCGGCCTGGTCAAGGCGGCGCTCTCCGCCGGGGTCATCCCCCGCTGCCACTTCGAGGACGTCACCCGGGCCGACATCTACGGCTTCATCGTCCCCTTCGCCCAGAAGCTGATGGAACTGGCCGAAGAGGCCAGGACCCGGGTCAAGATCCGGCTCTGCGACACGATGGGCTACGGGGTCCCCTGGGCCCAGGCGGCCCTGCCCCGCTCCGTGCCGAAACTGGTCCGGGCCCTCCACAAGGACGGGGGCGTCCCCAAGGAGTGGTTGGAGTGGCACGGCCACAACGACTTCTACCTCGCCACCTCCAACGCCGTCTCGGCCTGGCTCTTCGGCTGCGCCGGGCTCAACGCCACCGTTCTCGGGTTCGGGGAACGGACCGGGAACACCCCGATCGAGGTCGCCTGCGTCACCCACGCCGAGCTGACCGGGTCGATGAACGAGATGGACTTCACGGTGATCACCGAACTGGCCGAGTACTTCAAGGAGGAGATCCACTTCCGGATCCCCCACAATATGCCCCTGGTCGGGAAGGACTTCAACATCACCCGGGCCGGGATCCACGCCGACGGGGCGATCAAGAACGAGG
>PWXJ01000293.1 GCA_003561965.1 PVC group bacterium | reverse complement strand
TCCCGGTTGCCGGGGTTGGCGAAGAACCCGGCGATCGAACGGGCGATGACCGGGCCGATCTCGGGGATCCGCTCCAGTTCCTCCGGCCGGGCCCGGGCCAGCTTCTCCAGGTCCAGCCCCTCCCCGACCAGGATCCGGGCGGCGGTCCGGCCGACATAACGGATCCCCAGGCCGTAGATCAGCCGCTCCCGGGGGCGGTCCCGGCTGGCGGCGATCGCCCGCAGCAGGTTTCCCGCCGACTTCTCCCCCACCCGCTCGAGTTCGACCAGGTCCTCCCGTTTCAGCCGGTAAAGGTCCGGGGGGGCGGAGACCAGGCCCCGGTCCACCAGCTGGTCGATCAGCTTCGGACCCAGACCCCGGATATCCATCGCCGTCCGGGAGGCGAAGTGCCCGATCCGCTCCCGGACCTGGGGCGGGCAGGAGATGTTCAGGCAGCGGTGGGCGACCTCGCCCTCCGCCCGGGTGACCGGACGGGAGCAGGCCGGGCAGCGGCCGGGCATCCGGAATTTCTTCTCCTTTCCGGTCCGCTTCTCCTTGAGGACCGAGACCACCTGGGGGATGATCTCCCCGGCCTTCTCCACCAGCACCCGGTCCCCGACCCGGATGTCCTTGCGGTCGATCTCGTCCTGGTTGTGGAGCCCGGCCCGCCGGACGGTGGTGCCGGAGATCGCCACCGGGGCCAGCTCGGCCACCGGGGTCAGGGTCCCCAGCCTCCCCACCTGGACGGTGATCTTCTCCAACCGGGTCTCCTTCTGCTCGGCCGGGAACTTGTAGGCGATCTGCCAGCGGGGTGACTTCGAGGTCGCCCCCAGCTCCTCCCTCAGGGCGAAGGAGTCGACCTTGACCACCAGCCCGTCGACCATATACCCGAGCCGGTTCTTCTCCTCCCGCCACCGCCGGCAGCGGGAGATCACCTCCTCGATATCCCGGCAGAAACGATAGTTGGGTTCGACCGGGAAGCCCAGTTCCTCCAGCTTCTTCAGCAGCTCGTGCTGACCCTCGACCCCGAGCTGGCGGGGTTGGGGCACGGCGTAGATCCAGCACTTCAGCGCCCGGGTCGAGGTGACCGCCGGGTTGAGCTGCTTGAGCGAACCGGCGGCCAGGTTGCGGGGGTTGGCGTAGACGGTCTCCCCCCGTTCCTCCTGCTCCCGGTTGATCCGGGCGAAACGTTCCTTCTCGATGTACACCTCCCCCCGGACCTCGAGTTCGGAGGGGACCCGGCCGCCCTCCAGGTTGAGCGGGATCGAGCGGACGGTCTTCAGGTTGGCGGTGACGTCGTCCCCGGTCGCCCCGTCCCCCCGGGTCGCCCCGGCGGCCAGGGCCCCGTCCCGGTAGATCAGGGCCACCGAGACCCCGTCGATCTTCAGCTCCACCGTGTAGGTGAACTCGGCCTCCGGCAGCAGCCGGCGGTTGCGGGTCTCGAATTGCCGCAGTTCCTCCTCGGAATAGGTATTGTCGATCGAGAGCATCGGGATCCGGTGGCGGAAGGGGCGGAACTCCTTCTGGGCCTCGCCGCCCACCCGCCGGGTCGGGGAATGGGGGGTGATCAGCTCGGGGAATTCGGCTTCCAGGTCGGCCAGCTCCCGGTAGAGCCGGTCGTACTCCCGGTCGGAGATCTCCGGGGAGTCCTTGACGTAGTAGAGGTAATCGTGGCGGCGGAGCTGACGGCGGAGCTCGGCGATCCTTTTTTCGGCCGCGGATTTCTTCATCTCTCTCACCTCCCCCGGGCCAGCCGGACGGCCAGCCAATCCGGGAGCCCGGCCGCCCGGATCTTCTCCTGGACTTTCTCCACCGGGTACCCGACCCGGACGATCTCGACCTCTCCCCTCTCCCGGTCGTAAACGGCGAAGGAAGCCCGCCGGTCCCGGTCCCGGGGCTGGCCGACCGAGCCCGGGTTGACCAGGACCCGCTCACCCGGCGCCGGCCGGATCTTCCCCCCGGGAGAAAAGGAGACCTCCCCGCCCCGGAGACGAAAAAACCCCGGCCGGTGACTGTGGCCGAAGAACCCCAGGTTCCCCTCGAGCGACTCCAGGCTCGGCCGGGCGTCTTCCGGGGTGAAGATGTACTTCCAGGAGGCCGGGTCGGCCAGGGTGCCGTGGAAGAGCACCGCCCCCGCGGCTCTGCCGACCAGGGGCAGGCCCCGGAGGTATTCGAGATCGCCGGGCCGGAGCCGGGGCGCGGTCCAGAGGATCGCCGACCGGGCGTTGTCGTTGAGGTCCTTTAGCCGGGAAAAATCGGTGACGGCGGCGTCGTGGTTGCCCCGGACGGCGGCCGCCCCCAGCTTCCTCAGGGTCCGCAAACACCATTCCGGGTCGGGACCGTAACCGACCAGGTCGCCCGGGCAGATATAACGCTCCGCCCCCCGGGCCCGGCCGGCTTCCAGGACCGCCTCCAGGGCCTCCCGGTTTCCGTGAATGTCGGCGAGGACGGCGTACTTCATCGGGGATCCATCGGCTCCCATCACCGGTACAGTTGCCCGGAGGGGATCCGGCGGGGGAGCGGGACTCCCCCGCCGGAGCGATCGGGGCGGGCGGATTCGAACCGCCGACCTCACGGACCCGAACCGTGCGCGCTAACCGGACTGCGCTACGCCCCGTAAACTTCGTATGACAAATGTAGGTCAGGCATTCCTGCCTGACCGAACGGGCCCCGGTCAGGCAGGAATCCCGGCCTACGGTAAAAGCAATTACGGGATAAGGGATTACCGGCGGATTGTCAAGGAGCATTTGCCGCCGGAGTCTCTTCCCGGATCGGCTCGGGCGGGGCCAGTTTCCCGGCAAAGGCGATCACCACACCGCCGATCGCCGCCATCAGCAGGCAGCCGAGGACCGTCCCCCAGTTCTCCGGGAGCTGGGGGCTCATATTACCCCAGCGGGGAATCAGCTTGGGCATATAGTGGGCCTTCCAGGGCCAGAGGGCGAGCAGGCTCCCCCCCATCAGGCCGGCGAGGACCGCCATCGTCCGGTCGTGGTAGCGGTGGAGGATCCGGCGGAGGATCGGGATGAAGATCAACAGCCCGGCCAGCATCCCCAGGGCGAAGACCACCAGGGTGGGGAAGTCCCGCTCGTGGACCGCCGAGGAGACCGGCTGGTACATCCCGATCACCAGCAGGGCCAGGCTGCCGCTGATCCCCGGCAGGAGCATCACGCTGATCGCCAGGGCCCCGGCCCCGAGCAGGGTCACGGGGTGGATCGGGATCTGGAGACCGGGGAGGACCACCAGGGCCGCCGGGGGGATCGCCCCGAGGAGAAAGAGAAGGGGATCCAGCGGCTTCACCTCCCGCCGTTTCGACCAGGGTTCCCGGATCGACCAGAAGACCAGGCCGAAGAAGAAGGCGAAGACGTAGGGAGCGGTTTTCGGGTTGATCAGGAGCCCGGAAGGAGGGAAAAGCTCGAGGAAACCCCGCCCCTCGGTCAGGGTCATCTCCAGGAGGCTGGCCTCGCCGGCATAGGTCTTGCCGACCAGGAACCGGGTGGCGACAAAGAGCGCGGTGCCGATCCCGGCGGCCAGGGGAACGAGGAAGGAGACGGCCCGGAGGAAGTTTCGCCGGGCCCCCCGGTCGGCGGGAAACCGGATCAGCCGGATCACGTCGGCGATGGAATCGATCAGACGGTCGTAAAACCCGAGGATCAGGGCGATCGTCCCCCCGCTGACCCCGGGGATGGCGTCGGCTACCCCCATACACATCCCCCTGAGAACGGTCTTGACGATCTCCCGGGGGGGTTTTTCCGGACTTGAAGTCATATCTTTGCTCCTGAATTAACCCTGCTCTTTCCACCCGTATTCCCCGATCAGGGGAACGAAGACGCAGCCGCCCTCGTCGCGCTCGATAATCTTCTCCCCCCGCCGCTCCAGGACCAGGAGCCGCTGGGAGTAGCCGCTCCCGGACGGGATCACCAGCTTCCCGCCCTCGCCCAGCTGCTCGACCAGGGGCGGCGGGACGCCGGGAGAGCCGGCGGTGACGATGATCCCGTCGTAGGGCGAGAACTCCGGCCAGCCCCGGGTCCCGTCCCCGACCCGGATCGAGATGTTCTCGTAACCCAGCCGCCGGAACAGATCCCCGGTCCGTTCGGCCAGGGAGGCGATCCGTTCCACGGTGTAGACCCGGGCCGCCAGCCGGGAGAGGATCGCCGCCTGGTAGCCGGAGCCGGTCCCGATCTCCAAGACCTTCTCCCCCCCGGCCAGTTCCAGGCACTGGGTCATCAGGGCCACCATATAGGGCTGGGAGATGGTCTGCCCCTCCCCGATCGGGAGCGGGTGGTCGGCGTAGGCCTCCCGCGGACCCGCCCCCGGGGCGAAGAGGTGACGGGGCACCTCCCGGAAGGCGGCGAGCACCCGCCGATCCCGGATCCGCCGCGGGGCCAGCTGCCGGGCGACCATCTCCTCCCGCAGCCTGGCCGCCTCTTGATCTCCATCCACCCTGTACATCAACTTACTCCTCTGAACCCGTTCGGTTGAAATGCGGCTACTTTCGGAACAGGTCGCTATGGGACCCGGTCCGTTCGAGACGGAGCGAACCGGAATCGATCGAGTAGATCAGGATCCAGTCCGGTTCGATATGGCAGTCCCGGCAGTTCTTCCACCGGCCGAGCAGGGGATGGTCCCGATGCCGGGGAGCGAGCGGCTCACCCCGGGCCAACCTGGCGACCAGGTTCCTGAGCCTGGCCAGGTCCTTGCCGCGCTTCCGCATTCTCCTGACGTCCCGGGCGAACTGGGTCGTCTGGGAAACTTTCCTCATCTCTCCCAGCTCTCAAACAGCTCATCCAGGGAGTCGAAGGTCTCGACTTCCCGGCCCCGGGCGCTCTTCTCCAGGGTCTCCCTGGTGAGTTCGTTGGGGATCCGGATGGAGAAGGGAAGGCCGCCCCGGAGACAGATCTGCCGGTAAAAGATCCGGATGGCCTCGGTGGGGCTCATCCCCAGCTTCCTCAGGACACTCTCGGCTTCCTTTTTGGTCCGGGGCTCGATCCTGGCGTGGACTACGGCGGTTTTATTCATATGAGCACTGTCTCACATATGTAACACAAAGTCAACCCCGGTTAACGAGAATTTTTCCCGTTCAGTCTCCGCGCCCGCCGCGTATGCGCGGGGAATAAATGCCGGAAGACCAGGCGGAGAAAGCGGACCGTGTCCCTCCCCGGGCGGATCCGGGAGGCCTGGCCGGAGTAGATGGACCGGACCGGGACGGAGGAGATCGCGACCCCCTTTCGGGCGGCCTCGATCAGCATCTCCGACTCGGTATCGTAGTTGCTGGTGGAGAAGGACAGCTTGCCGATCACGCCCGCGGCGACCAGCCGGTAGCCGCACTGGCTGTCGGGGATCTCCACGCCGGTCAGCCGGGAGATGACGGCGGACATCACCCGGTTGGTCCAGTAACGGACCCGGGGCATCGAGGACGACGACGCCATCCGGTTTCCGACCACGATCCCGGCCCCGCTCCGGCGGGCCTCGGCGAGAAAATCCGGGATCTCGTTCGGGTCGTGCTGGCCGTCGCCGTCGAGGACGATCACCGGGTCGCTCCCCCGCCCGGCCAGGGCCCGCAGGCCGGTCCGGAGGGCCCCGCCCTTGCCCCGGTTCTCCGGGTGGCGGATCACCTCCGCGCCGGCGGCGGCCGCCGCCCGGCCGGTCCGGTCGGAGGAGCCGTCATCGACCACCAGGACCCGGCCGGCGTACTTCAGGGCACCCTTCACCACCGCCCCCACGGCCGCCTCCTCGTTGAAGGCCGGGATCAGGACCCCGGTGGTTTTCTCTCCGCTGTCTTTCATCTTCTGAACGTTCCCTCCGGCGGGACAAGCCCGCCGGGGGGGGAATCTGTTACCGGGTTTGCCGAATGCTCAAGACCCCTGCCGGTTCACTCGTCCGCCGTAGATTTATCGTAGGCGGATCCGGCAGGTGAATACGTTCATATCCTTACCCAACGGAGAATTTGAATTAAGACCCCTGCCGGTTCATCCGGCAGGTGAATCAGTTCAGTAGTTTACCCGGTTGGGAATTTAAGCCAAGACCCCTGCCGGTTCACTCGTCCGCCGTAGATTTATCGTAGGCGGATCCGGCAGGTGAATCAGTTCATCTCCTATAGCGATACCGAATTATTCCCAGATCGGGTAGTACATATACCACTGGTCGAGATGGGCGGCAATACAGGCCTCCATCTCCTTTACCAACCCCCGGATCACCTGGGCCTCCTGTTCCTCCCGGCTCGCCGTCCGGTCGATCTCCAGCGGGGGCCGGAAGACCGCCCGGTAGCGGTGGGTCGACTCCCGGACCAGGTAACCGAAGAAGACCGCCGCCCCCGAACGGGCGGCCAGGCCGGCCGGGCCCCGGGGGATCGCCACCTTCCGGCCGAAGAACTCGGTCTCGACCCCCCTTTCGGTGACGTCCCGGTCGCCGAGGATCAGGACCAGTTCGTTCTTTTTCAGGGCCCGCAGGCTTCTCAGAGCGGCCCGGCCGACCGGGATCACGTTCATCCCGGTCAGCCCCCGCTGGTTGACGAAGAGGCGGTTGAGCCGGGTATTCTGGTGGGAGAGGGCGATCGCGTGGACCGGGTAACCGGCCAGGGCCAGCATCATTCCGCCCAGCTCCCAGTTCCCCACGTGGGCGGTCACCCCCAACGCCCCCTTCCCCCCGGCCAGGGCGGCATCCACGTTTTCCCGCCCCTCGAACCGGACCAGCCTCTTCATCTTCTCGGCGTCGAAGCGGGAGAAGCGGAAGAAGTCGACCAGGTAGTAAGAGAAATTTCGGAAGTTCTTCCGGATCAGGATCCGGAGCCGCCTCCGGGCCGCCCGGCTCTCGGTATCCTCCCCCAGGTAGTCGAGGACCCGGACCAGGTTGGCCCGGAGATCGGGCTTGCTCCGCCGGGAGAAGATGTAGTTCGCCTCGGCCAGGAAGGCCCCGATGGCGTAGGCCAGCCGGGGCGGAATCAGGTGGACCACGAAACGGAGCAGCTCGAATAAGTAGTATCTGAACATGCTAAGCAGAGAGTTTACACATCATTGCGAGGAGCGAAGCGACGAAGCAATCTCAACCTACTGCCCGGGAAGAGATTGCTTCGCTACGCTCGCAATGACTCTGTTCGGTGATACAGTCTGTATACTGCCCTTGTAAATATTTAAACCGTCGGCAATCGAAGCAATAATCATCCGGGCGGCGTCCCGGGCGGCGTCCGGTTTCCGGACGGCGTCCATCGCCGCCAGGACCCGCCTCCGGCGGTCACCTTCCCGGAGCAGTTCGACCGCCGCCCGGGCCGCCCGGAGGTTGTCCGGGGCATAAACCGCCGCCCCAACCCGGCTGAGAAATTCGGCGTTGAGTTCTTCCGGTCCGGGAAGCGGATCGACCAGGACCAGCGGCAGCCTCTTCACCAGGGCCTCGGCGCAGGTCAGGCCGCCGGGCTTGGTCACGATCACCTCCACCGCCGACATCAGTTCCTCGACCAGGTCGGTAAAGTCGAAGACCGTCAGCGGGTGACGGAGGCGGCTCCGGAGAGCCCGGAGCCGGCCGTGCTGTTTCCGGTTTCTCCCGGTCAGGGCGGCGATCCGGAACCGCTCCCCGCTTCCGTCCAGGGCCGTCGCCAGCCGCTCCAGGGAGACCGAGCCCTCCCCTCCCCCCATCAGCAGCACCGTCGGCGACTCCCCGGCCAGGCCGTACTTCCGCTTGAGAAGTTCCCGGTTCTCCTTCCGGGTAAAGACCGTCCGGACCGGGATCCCGGTCTCCCGGATCCGTTCCGGCTCAACCCCGCGGCCGGCCAACCGCTCCGCGCTCTGGCGGGTGGGCATCAGGTAGAGATCGACTTCCGGCTGGATCCAGTAGGGATGAACCCGGAAATCGGTCGGGACCGCGACCAGGGAGAACCCCTCCCCGGGCCGGGACTTGCACCGGGCCGCCAGGGCGCAGGGCAAGGCCTGGGTGCAGACCACCGCTGCCGGGTTCAACTCCCCGATCAGCCGGACCAGCCGTCTCCGGATCAGCCGGTGGAAGGTCCGCAGCCGGCGGTAATTCCGCTCGACCAGCCCCTGACGGTGATAGATCGAGGCCCAGACCGCCGGCGCCGACCGGACCAGGGCCCGGTAAAGGCGGGCCGCCAGCCGGGCGGTCCCCGACGGCCAGAGTTCCAGCAGGTCGAGACTGACGATCCGGAGAGTCTGATCCCCGGCCCGGAGCGCTTCCTCGACCGCCCGGGCCGCCCGGCGGTGCCCCTGTCCCACGGAGACATAGATAACCAGGATGGTTTTGAAACCGGTCACCGCGGGGTTACTTCCCGGCATAGCTTTCCATAAACCGTCCGATCGCCCGGTAAGCCCGCTCCAGGACCGGTTCCGGGGCCAGGAAGACCACCCGGAAATGATTGGTCCCCTCCCGCTGGCCGAACCCGCTGCCGGGGACCACCACCACCCCGGTGGCCTTGATCAGTTCCCCGACGAACTCCGAGTCGTCCACCGGGATCTCCAGCCGGGGAAAGGCGTAAAACGCCCCCTCGGGGGCGACGCAGCTGATCCCTTCGACGGCGTTGAGCATCTCCACCGTGATGTCCCGCCGCCGGGACAGCTTCCGGCGGGCCTCGACCAGGTGGCCCTGGACCCCTTCCAGGGCCGGCTTGATCGCCCACTGGACCGGGTGGCTGGCCGAGAGCCGGGCCCGGAGCAGCTTGTTGACCGCTTCCAGGTAATCGGCCGTCAGTTCCTCCGGCCCGCTGGCGATCCCCCAGCCAATCCGGAAGCCGGGGGCGAGGTAATTTTTGGAGAGACCGTTGAGGGTGATCACCGCCGCCCCGGGGTCGAGAGAGGCGGTGGCGATATGTTCCCCCCCGTCCAGGATCAGGGAGTCGTAGATCTCGTCGGAGAAGATGACCAGGTTGTGCTCCCGGGCCAGGGCGATGATCCCCCGGAGCGCCTCTTCGGGATAAACGGCCCCGGTCGGGTTGTTGGGGTTGATGACCACGATCCCCCGGGTCTTCCCGTCGATCCGGGAAGCGATGTCCTCGAGATCGGGCTGCCAGCCGTCAGCCTCGTCCAGGTAGTAGAACCTCGGTTCGGCCTCCAGCTTGTTGATGATGGCGCTGTAGAGCGGGTATCCGGGGGCGGGGATCAGGACGTTGTCCCCCTGGTTGAGCAGGGCGGTCAGGCAGATATCGATCGCCTCCGAGGCCCCGGTGGTGACGAAGACGTCCCGGATCGAGGTAATCCCCTTGGACCGGGCGCTCTCCCGGATCGCCTCCCGGGCCTCCTCGATCCCCGAGGAGGGGGCGTAGCTGTTCCGGTTGTCCAGCATCGCCCGGTGGACGGCATCGATGATCTCCGGGGAGGTCCGGAAGTCGAACTTGTTGGGGTCGCCGATGTTGAGATAGGTCATCTCCCTGCCCTGCCGGGCCGCCTCCTCGGCCAGGAGGATGACGTCGCGGACCGCGTAGGTGATCTTCTCGGTCCGCCGGGCCGGTTTGATCGCTCTATTCTTCATTTCGGATACCGCAGTTAAGGTTGGACTGCCCTGTTGCCGGAAACTGTAATCGAGACACCCGCGGGAGACAAGCTCTTTAAGGATACTAATGTTCAGAAATAATGGCTATATCCGGATTTCCCAAAGCCTATTTTTTGCCTCAATCAATGATGGTGGGGCGTTGAAGGCATTTACTGAAGTGCAGAACCGGGGTGAAATTTGATCAAGGTTAACTTACCCTGCTG
>PWXJ01000034.1 GCA_003561965.1 PVC group bacterium | reverse complement strand
GGTCCTGGCCCCGCCACCCCCTGATCCTCGGCGGGGGGGCGGGGGCGTTCAACCCCGAACCCCTGGCCGAGTTCTTCGACCTCTTCCTGGTCGGGGACGGGGAGGAGGCGGTCGGGGAGATTATCTCCGTCTGCCGGGGGTGGAAAGACCGCCGGGGGGAAGCCGGGGTCTATAAACCTCAACTCCTCTCCGAACTGGCGGCGGCGGTGGACGGGCTCTACGCCCCGGCTCTCTACCGGGAGGAGAAGGATTCTCAGGGCCGGCCGGCGGGCCTGACCCCGGTCTCCGCCGGGGTTCCCCGGCGGGTGGAGAAGCAGGTTTTGCAGGATCTCGACCTCTCCCGGGTCGAGCGGCCCCTGGTCCCGGTGACCGAGATCGTCCACGACCGGGGGGTGGTGGAGATAATGCGGGGCTGCCGGCGGGGCTGCCGGTTCTGCCAGGCCGGCTGGACCGGCCGGCCGGTCCGGGAGAAGAGCCCGGCGGCGGCGGGAGAACAGGCCCGCTTTCTCGCCGAAGACTGCGGCTACGAGGAAGTCTCCCTACTCTCGCTCTCCAGCGGGGACTACCGGGGGATCGAGGGCCTGCTGGGGACCCTCTCCCCGGTCCTGGCCCGCCGCTCGGCCCACCTCGCCCTCCCCTCGCTCAACGTCGCCACCGTCAGCCCGGCGATGCTCGAGGAACTGGCGAGAATGAAGAAGAGCGGGATCACCCTGGCCCCGGAGGCGGGGAGCCTCCGCCTCCAGCGGGCGATCGGGAAGGATCTCGACCCCGACCGGCTCTGGGAGATCGGGCAGCGGCTCCGGCGGCTGGGCTGGCGGCTGCTCAAGCTTTACTTTATGATCGGACTCCCCACCGAGACCGACCGGGACGTCTCCGAACTGGCCGGGCTGATCAACCGGATGTCCGGCTGGGGGGGCAAGCTCAACGTCACCATCTCCAACTTCGTCCCCCGGCCGGGGACCCCGTTCCAGTGGGAGGGGATGGCCGACCCGGGGGTGATCACCGCCCGGAAGACCATCATCCGCCAGGAGGTCAATTCCCGGAAGGTCCAGCTGAAGTTCCGGCCGGTCGAGCTGAGCCGGCTGGAGGGGGCGATCGCCCGGGGCGACCGGCGGCTGGGCGGGGTGATCCGGAAGGCCTGGGAGCTGGGCTGCCGGTTCGACGGCTGGAGCGAATCCTTCCAGCCGGAGAAATGGGAAGCGGCCTTCGCCGCCCAGGGGGTCGCGATCGACGATTACCTCCGGCCGGCCGGCGGTTTCTCCGATCCGCTGCCCTGGGACCATATCGGGACCGGGGTGCCCCGGGAGGTCCTGGTCCGGGAAGCCCGGAAAGCCCGGGCGGGATAATTCCCCAGCCCCCCGGCGGGCTCGTCCCGCCGGAGGAAAAGTTCAGAAAACGGCTATGCGGATTTTTTCGCCGGCGATTTTATCGTGACACACCAACCTGGAAAAAACGCGGGGGCTCGGGGAGGGGAGGGGGGGTATAAACTCCGCCTGGCCTACTCCAAGACCGGCCTGATCCGGTTTATCTCCCACCGGGACCTGATCCGGGTCTTCTTCCGGGCTTTCTCCCGGTCCGGCCTCCCCCTGGCCTTCTCCCGGGGGTTCAGCCCCCATCCCCGGGTCTCGTTCTGCCCCCCGCTCAAGGTCGGGATGGAGGGGTTGAACGAACTGCTCGATATCACCCTGCTTCGACCCGTCGAGCCCGCCGCCGCCGCCGAAAACCTCCGGCCCCATCTGCCGGAGGGGATCGTGGTCAAGAACTGCCTTCTGCTCGAGATGCCGGTCCCCTCCCTCAACTCCCGTCTGGGGCGGGCCGAATACCGGGTCCGGCTGGAAGACCCGTTCCGGGTCGGCCGGGAGGCGGTGAAAAATTTCCTGGCCGCCTCCGAAGTCCCGGTGACGTTGAGCCGGGGCGGGAAGGAAAAAACCGTCAACGCCCGGCGGGGGGTGGCGGAGCTGGATTGGTCCGGGGAGGACGAGCTGCGGATGGTCCTCTCCCTGAAAGAAAACGGGCGGCCCTACGCGGTCCTGGCCGCCCTCTCCGGGGCCGATCTCCGGCTGGCGGCCGGTCTGCGCTGGCGGCGGATGGGTTTTCTGCCCTGAAGAAACGTATTGCGCGTTGTCCGATTCCGGAATAGTATCTCCCCTTTTTAACCGAAACCGGGAACCAGGGGAAAGGCGGGTCCGGGAATCAGCCCCCGGTTCCGAATCCCCGATTACTGAATAAAATGAGCAAGGAAATACTTATCAACTGCGGCTCGGCCGAAAACCGGGTCGCGGTCCTCTCCGACGGCAAGCTGGAACAGTTCTTCCTCGAACGGGGGGACGAGCAGCGGCCGCTGGGAAATATCTACAAGGGCCGGGTCAGCACCATCCTCCCCGGCCTCGACGCCGCCTTTGTCGCGGTCGGCCTGGAGAAGGAGGGGTTTCTCCCGATGCGGGAGACCGCGGAATCCTCCTCGCTCTGGGAGGAGTACAGCGATGAAGAGGATAACGGCCCCGGCGGGAACGGAGACCGGAATTCGGGCGGCCGGAAGCAGGGAGGTCGGAAGAAGGGAGGGCGGAAGAACGCTCAGAGCAAGGAAAACCGTCCGGGCGGGGTCCGGACCATCCAGCAGCTGCTCCGGAAGGGCCAGGAGATAATGGTCCAGGTGGTCAAGGAGCCGATGGGGGGCAAGGGGCCCCGGCTGACCACCCAGATCAGCCTCCCCGGGCGCTACCTGGTCCTCACCCCCCGGGAGAAGCGGATCGGGGTCTCGCGGAAGATCTCCGACCCGGTCCAGCGGCGCCGGCTGCGGAAGGTGATCCAGGAGCTGCTGGCCGGGGAGGAGGTCGGGGTTATCGTCCGGACCGCCGCCCAGACCGCCGCCGAGCGCAACCTGAAGAAGGACCTCCACTACCTCCTCAACCAGTGGCGGACGATCCAGAAAGGGGCGAAGAAGGCCGCCCCCGCCCTGCTCCACGAGGAGATGGGACTGGTGATGAAAGCGGTGCGGGAATCGTTGCTCACCGATATCGATCATATCGTCGTCGATTCCCGGACCGAGTTCAAGAAGCTCAACCGGTTTCTCTCCACCTTCGATTCCCAGGCCCAGTCCAAGCTGGTTCACTACCGGGGCCGCAAGCCCCTCTTCGAGAAATACCAGCTGGAAGCGACCGTGGAGAAGCTCTTCAAGCCGAAGATCTGGCTGAAGTGCGGGGGTTTCGTGGTCTTCAACCAGACCGAGGCCCTGGTCGCGGTCGACGTCAACTCCGGCCGGCACAAGAACCGCAAGGGCCAGGAAGAGACCGCCCTGAAGGCCAACCTGGAAGCGGCCGAGGAGGTGGCGACCCAGCTGAGGCTGAGGAACGTCGGGGGGATTATCGTGATCGATTTCATCGATATGTCCTCCCGGAAGTACCAGAAGCAGGTGATGAACGCCCTGCTCAAGGAGCTGAAGAAGGACAAGGCCCGGACCAAGGTTCTGCCCTTCTCCGAATTCGGGCTGGTCCAGCTGACCCGGCAGCGGGAGGAAGAGAGTTTTCTCAAGAAGGTCTACGAAACCTGTCCCTACTGCCGGGGGCTGGGCGTGGTCAAGTCCCTCTTCAGCCTGGGGCTGGAGGTCGAGCGGCGGCTCCGTTCCGGCACCTACCGCTTCCAGAAGGTCAAGAGGTTCCGGATCGAGGCCTCTCCCCCCCTGGCCCGCTACCTGCTGGAGGAAGGCTGGGACAGCCTGCGGCGTTTCGCCCGCCGGCGGGGGATCCGGATCAGCATCATCGACAACCCGGAACTGGGATTCCAGGAGTACATCATCTGGGCCCTCTCCTCGGGCGGCCGGGAGCAGGTGTAGGAGAGAATTCCGACTTCTGAATCCTGACTTCTGTACTTCAACCCTGATTTCCGTTGACAGGGCCGGATTACTGACTTACCTTTACGAAAAACTGGAGAAAATCACGATGAATTTCGCAGTAGTGGAAATCGCCGGGAAGCAGTTTCTCACCCGGAAAGGCGACGTGATCGAGACCCCGAAGATCCCGGGAGCGGCGGGAAAGAAGGTGACCTTTGAATCCGTTCTCCTGCACTGGGACGGAAAGAAGGTCTCGGTCGGACGTCCCGCCCTGAAGGGATTCGCCGTCGAAGGCCGGATCCTGGAGTTTGACCGGACCCCGAAGGTTCTTGTTTACAAGTTCAAGCGGCGCAAGGATTACCACCGGAAACAGGGACACCGCCAGGACTTTGCCCGGGTCGAGATCGAGAAGATAGTCACCCCGGGAAAGTCGGCCGCGGAGAAGGAAAAGCCGGCGGCGGAAAAAAAGTCGCCGGGGACCGCCAAGGCGGCCCCGGCCAAAAAGAAGCCGGCCGCCGGGGAAAAAACCCCGGCCAGGAAGAAGCCGGCCGCCGGGAAAAAAACCCCGGCCGGGAAGAAGACCGCTCCCCGGAAGAAGCCGGCCGCCTCAGGCAAGAGCGCCGGGAGAAAGAAGACCTCCGCGGCCAAAAAGTCCGGTTCGGCCGGGGCTTAGCCGGGTGATCGGAAATATATCGACTTTGACTCACTGAGATACCGGGCCCGCTCCCCCCGGGAGGGAGCCCGGAAGGAGGAAAACAGTGTCCCATAAAACAGGACAGGGCAGCTCCCGCAACGGGAGAGACAGCCATTCCAAGCGGCTGGGGGTGAAGAGAACCGCCGGCCAGTTCGTCCGGGGCGGGGGGATCATCATCCGCCAGCGGGGAACCCGGGTCCTGCCCGGCAAGAACGTGGGCCGGGGCCGCGACGATACGCTCTTCTCCCTGGTCGACGGGGTGGTCAGCTTCGAGACCCGGGGCCGGAAGAAGCGGGTCTCGGTCGCCCCGGTATCCGGTTGATGATCCCGGCGGCTTGAAGAAACCCTTCATTGACAGAGTGCGGATCTCGGTCCGGGCGGGGCAGGGGGGCGACGGCTGTGTCAGTTTCCGGAGGGAAAAGTACGTCCCCCGCGGCGGCCCCGACGGGGGCCGGGGCGGCGCCGGGGGAGACGTGATCCTCGAGGCCTCGGACCAGGTCGGGGGTTTGACCCCCTTCTACTACAGACCGCTGCTCCGGGCCGGTTCGGGCGGCCACGGCCGGGGTAAGAAGATGACCGGCCGGGACGGTGAGCGCCTGGTCCGGCAGGTTCCCCTCGGCACCGTGGTCCGGAGGGCCGATTCCGGCGAGGTCATCGCCGACCTGGTCAAGGCGGGAGAGCGGGTGGTCCTGGCCCGGGGCGGACGGGGCGGGAGGGGCAACGCCAGTTTCGCCACCTCGGTCAACCGCGCCCCCCGGAACTCCGAGCCGGGCCAACCCGGGGAGGAAGGGGAGTTCGAGCTGGAGCTGAAGATCCTGGCCGAGGTCGGGCTGGTCGGTTACCCCAATGCCGGGAAGTCTACCCTGATCTCCCGGATCTCCCGGGCCCGGCCCCGGGTCGCCCCTTACCCCTTCACCACCCTGGCGCCCCATCCGGGGATGGTCGAGGACCCGGACGGGGAGAGGACGCCGATCACGGTCGCCGACATCCCCGGCCTGGTCGAAGGCGCCCACCGCGACGTCGGGCTGGGCCACCAGTTTCTCCGGCATATCGAGCGGAGCCGGGTTCTGCTCTTCGTGATCGATATCGCCGGGGTGGACGGCCGCGACCCGGCCGAAGATTACCTCCATCTCCGGCGGGAGCTGGAGCTCCACCAGCCCCAGCTGCTGACCCGGCCGGTACTGGTCGCGGCCAACAAGATGGACCTGGAAGCGGCGGCCGGGGGATACCGCCTCTTTCTCCGGCGGGCGGATATCCCTCCGGAGTCGGTATTTCCCGTCTCCGCCCTCCGGGGCGAGGGGCTGGAGGAACTGGTCCGGGCGCTCTTCCGCCTGGTCCCGGAAGAGGAGGAGCCATCTCCGGGGCCGGCGGACCCGGAGGCGGCCCGGGAATAGACCGATGAAACAGGAAAAGACCGACAGAAACGAGATTCTTACCGCCCGCCGGGTGGTGGTCAAGGTGGGGAGCCGGCTCCTGGCCGGGAAGGAGGGGTGGATCGACACCCGGTTCGTCTCCCGGCTGGTCGGCCAGATCGCCGGGTTGAGGAAGGAGGGGAAGGAGGTGCTCCTGGTGACCTCGGGGGCGATCGCCGCCGGCTGCCGGGAGCTGGGACTGAAGCGCCGGCCCTCTTCTCTCCCCGACCTCCAGGCGGCGGCCGCGGTCGGCCAGACGGCCCTGATGCATATCTACCACCAGGCCTTCCGCCGCCGGGGGCTGGCCGTCGGCCAGGTCCTTCTGACCCGGGACGGTCTCCACCACCGGGATCGGCACCTCAACGCCCGGCATACCCTGCTCGCCCTGCTGGGAAGAAAGATCGTGCCGATTATCAACGAGAACGACACGGTGGCCGTCGACGAGATCCAGTTCGGCGATAACGACCAGCTGGCCGCCCTGGTCGCCAACCTGGTCCAGGCCGACCTCCTGATCCTCCTCTCCGACGTCGACGGTCTCTATGCAGCTGCCGGGGCCCGGGGGGAGGTGATCGCCAGCGTGGAGAAGATCACCCCCGAGGTGATGGCCCTGGTCCGGGGCGGCCCCGGGGAGCATTCCCGGGGGGGGATGGGGAGCAAGCTGGAGGCCGCCGGGATCGTCACCCGGGCCGGGGGGCAGGCGGTGATCGCCAGCGGGACCCGGCCGGAGGTCCTGGCCGAAATCGCGCGGGGCGAAGCGGTGGGGACTTACTTCCCCACCTCCTTCGGCCGGATCCGGTCCCGGAAATGCTGGATTGCCTTCTCCTGCCTGAAGAAGGGCCGGATCCTGGTCGACGAGGGGGCCCGCCGGGCCCTGGCCGACGGGGGGAAGAGCCTGCTGGCCTCGGGGATCACCGGGGTGGAGGGGACTTTCCGGGCCGGGGATATGGTGACCGTGGCCGGCCCGGACGGGGCCGAGTTTTCCCGGGGGTTGGTCAACTACTCCTCCCGGGAGGTGGAGCTGATCCGGGGCGAGAAGACCGGGAAGATCAGGTCGATCCTCGGCTCCAAGCCCTACGACGAGGTCATCCACCGCGACAACCTCCTGATCCTCTGATTGTTAGGCAGCTCAGGTCATACCCCCCCTGTCGATCAAGCCGATTGATTCATCGGCTTTATTTATCAGGCTATATTCGGATTTTCCAAAGCCTGTTGTTTACCTCAATCAATGAGGGAGGGGCGTTGAAGGCAGTTGCTGAAGTGCAGAACCGGGGTGAAATTTGCTCAAGGTTAAATTTACCCTGCTGATGGAAATTTATCATCATCCGGCTGGAAATTGTGTCGCCCCCTGCGGGGGCTTTGAGTTATTGATTCCGATCCAGTACCACGGGCTAACGCCCGTGGCTGGTAAGAAGTTTCGCCCCCTGCGGGGGCTGCTTATCCCGGTTCCACATAGCTCTATTATTTGCAGCCCGCGCAGCGGGCGATACATTCTTAGCCACGGGCGTAAGCCCGTGGATGATAACGAACAAATCAACCAATTCAAGCCCCCGCAGGGGGCGGCACATAATGAACCAATTATTTTGGGAAATCCGGATTGAGCTATTTATTATATGAATCCAACGAAAAAAATCGGCCTGCTCGGGGGGGCGTTCGACCCCGTCCACGACGGGCACCTGGCGATGGCCCGGGCCGCCCGGAAGGCGGCCGGTCTCGACCGGGTCGTCTTCGTCCCGGCCGCCGTCTCCCCCTACAAGCCGGGGGAGCCCGCCGCCGGCGCCGCCGACCGGCTGGCGATGCTCCGCCTGGCCCTCTCCGGCCGGCCGGAGTGGGCGGTATCGGAAATTGAACTGGACCGGGGAGGCGTATCCTATACTATCGACACCCTCCGGGCCCTGGAGGAACGGGCCGATCCCGGGACCGAGTTTTCCCTGATCATCGGGATGGATAATTACCTCTGTCTCTCCGGCTGGAAAGAGATCGGGGAGGTGATCCGGAAGGCCCGGTTCATCGTCGCCTCCCGGCCCGGTTACGACCCCGGACGGTTATCCGGGGACGACCGCTACTGGGCGGCCCGGGTCCGGGAGGGAAAACGCCTGCTGACCGTCGAGCTGGCGGTCCCGGTCTCCTCCTCGGAGATCCGGCGGATGGTCCGGGAGGGGGGAGATCCCCGGCCGTTTCTCCCGGAGGCGGTCGCCGACTACATAGAGGAACACCGGCTTTACCAGGAACAGGAAAATGGAAAACCTTGAGATAATTGAGACCGCCGCCGAGGCGGCCCGGGAGAAGAAGGCGGAGGAGGTAGTCGCCCTCGACCTCCGGGGACTCTCCTCGATCGCCGACTATTTCCTGATCTGCGGCGGCTCCAACCCCCGCCAGGTGGCGGCGATCGCCGAGGGGATCGAGGCCGCCCTCCGCCGGTCCGGCTGCCGCCCGCTCCGGACCGAGGGCCTGTCCGAGGCCCGCTGGGTGGTGATGGATTTCGGCGGCGTCCTGGTCCACGTCTTCCTCCGGGAGTCCCGGGAGTACTATTCGCTGGAGTCCCTCTGGGGCGACGCCGGCCGACTCGACTGCGGCGGCCCGGAAGACCCGCCCCGGGCCGGACTTCAGGAAGGGGAGGGTGGATAGCGTATGTACCGGGAGATCGAGAGAGAACTGACCGGGCTGTTAGCCGCCGCCCTCCGGGAGGCCGCCGCCCGGAACCTTCTCCCCCCGGCCGAACTCCCCCCCCCGGAGTTCCAGATCCCCCGGGAGAAGGACCGGGGCGACCTGGCCACCAACGCGGCGATGCTCCTGGCCTCCCGGCTCCGGAAGCCCCCGGCCCAGATCGCCGCGGTCATCGCCTCCCTGATCGAGGAAGGGGTCGGCGACGGGGGGTCGATCGCCCGGGTGGAGGCCGCCCCCCGGCGGGGGTTTCTCAACTTCTTCATCGCCCCCGCTAAGGTCCGGGCGGGGCTGGCCCGGCTGCTCTCCTCCTCCGGGGAGTTCGGGGCCAGCGACGCCGGCGGGGGCCGGGAGGTCCTGGTCGAGTTCGTCAGCGCCAACCCGACCGGCCCCCTGACCGTGGCCCACGGCCGCCAGGCGGCGGTCGGCGATGTCCTGGCCAACCTGCTCGACCGGGCCGGGTTCCGGGTCTGCCGGGAATATTACCTCAACGACCGCGGCCGCCAGATGGAGATCCTCGGCCGCTCGGTCTACCTCCGCCGCCGCCGGCTGGCCGGGGAGGAGATCGACTTTCCGGAAGATCATTACCGGGGGGAGTATATCGTCAACCTGGCCCGGAAAATCCCCGACCCGGAAGCGGGGTGGGCCGGGCTGAGCGAGGAGGCGGCGGTCGGCTACTGCGGCGATTGGGCCGCGGCCGCCCTGCTGGAGATGATCCGGGGGGAGCTGAAGGACTTCGGGGTGGGGATCGACTCCTGGGTCAGCGAGAAGGAGGTGGTCGCCTCCGGCGGGGTGGAAGAGGTCCTGGCCGAACTGGCCGCCCGGGGGGCCAGTTACGAGAAGGATGGAGCGCTCTGGTTTGAGGCCTCAAAGTTCGGCGACGACAAGGACCGGGTCCTCCGGAAGGGGTCCGGCGAGCTGACCTATCTCAGTTCCGATATCGCCTATCACCGGAAGAAGTACGCCCGGGGTTTTTCCGCCCTGATCGACTTCTGGGGCCCCGACCACCACGGCTACATCGCCCGCCTCAAGGGGGCGATGGCCGCCCTCGGTCTCGACCCGGAGATCCTCGAGGTGGTGATCGTCCAGCTGAGCACCCTCTACGAGGG
>PWXJ01000099.1 GCA_003561965.1 PVC group bacterium | reverse complement strand
GTTGAGGACCTCCCCCGCCAATTCGGAATCGGCGGCGGCCAGGCAGGCTTCGACCAGGTCGGTGACGAAGGTGAAGTCCCGGGACTGGGTGCCGTCGCCGACCACGGTGAAGGGTTTTGAGGCCAGTTTCTGGGCCAGGAAGATCCCGAAGACTGCGCCATAGGTCCCCGAGGTCCGGGAGCGGGGACCGTAAACGTTGAAGAAACGCAGGCTGACCGCCGGCAGTCCGTAAACCAGGTTCCAGTGGAGGACGCACTGTTCCCCGACGTACTTGGTCAGGGCGTAGGGGTACTGGGGCCGGGCGGGGGCGGTCTCCGGGGTAGGGTAAGTATCGGGGATCCCGTAGCAGGATGAGGAGGCGGCGTAAACGAACCGCTTGACCCCGGCCTTCCGGGCGGCCTCCAGGACCGAGACCGTCCCGTCCACGTTGGAACGGTGGTAGGCGAGGGGCTGTTGGATCGAGGGGACGATGTCGGCCAGGGCCGCGATATGGAAGACCCGGTCGGTTCCGGTGAAGAGCGGGGCGACGGCCCGGTGATCGGCGATATCCATTTCGTGGAAATCGATCTTCTCCCGGCCCGGCAACGCCTCGAGGTTCTCCAGCCGGCCGGTGGAAAGGTTGTCGATAACAATTACCCGGTCGCCCCGATTCAGGAGCGACTCGACCAGGTGACTACCGATGAATCCGGCGCCGCCGGTGACCAGGGATCTGACGGGTCCGGTCATATCTCTTCCTCCCTTCTTCTCATCTCCGGGAAGCTCCGTTCACTGACGATCCAGGCGGCTTCGTCCGGATCGAGGGTGAACTTTCCCATCTCCCGGGCCGGGAAGAACCAGTGGAAGTTGCCTTCCATAAAGCGGGCCATACTCCGGTTCCATCCCGGCGGGGGCACCCGGTCGGGGACCCCGGGGGCAATGTAGAGGGGGTTATTTTCGTCGATCGTTCCCTCGTCCAGTCCCCGGCGGATATTTTCCAGCATTGTTCCCAGGGGCCGGAGCCGTTCTCCCAGGTCGGCGACCTGCTGCCGGGAGCCGGCGATATTAAAGACCAGGACCGGGGCCAGGATCAAGGCGATAATTGCCGTCCCCCGCCCGCGAGGCCGGAAGAGGCCGCCGACGGCGGCGGTCAGGGCCAGGGCGAGGAGGGCGTTGGGGATGTACTGGTAACGGAACTGGGAGAGGGTATAGATGGGGAGGTTGGTGGTCTGGCGGGCGACCGACACGGTCAGGAACCCGGCGAGGTAGAGGAAGAAGAAGAAGGTCAGGAGCGCGGCCAGCCGGAAGCGTCTCGAGCGGATCAGCAGCCACCCGGCCAGGACCAGGAGAAGAAGGACCAACCCCCCGGTCCAGTAAATGAACGGTTCCCGCGGCCCGGCCAGGTCGAGAAGCCGCCCACCCATATTGATGTTGTCGTCGTAGAAGACCGGTCGGGCCAGGGCCGGCCAGAGGTTGACCGCGAATCCGGTGTAGGCGAGGTTGAAGAAGACCAAAAGAAACCCGGTTCCGGCCTGGGTGAGCGACGGGAGCGGGACAGGTCCGGTGGTCGCGGTCCCCGACCGGTGCAGCCAGAAGCCGGCCAGGTAGGGGAGGTAGACCAGTAACGGCGTCGCGTCCTTCAGGCGGAGCCGGACCCTTCCGGGGGAGGCCGCGAAGGGGAGGATCAGGACCGCCAGGGGCCAGAGGGCGAAGAGTTCGGAACAGAGCATCCCGAAGAGGAAGAGCGCTCCGACGGCCAGGGGTAGGAGCCGCCGCCGGGTGGCGAGGTATTCGAGGTGGAGAAGAAAACCGAGGAGGAAGGCGCAGAAGCCGAGGATGGTGAAGAGCTGGAAGGTCCAGGTCAAGAGATCGCAGTGGGAATAGAGGAAGGCGAAGAGGGCCAGGAAGACGGCGGCCAGACGCCAATCGAGCGAGAGCTTTACCGCCAGCCGGTAAAGGAGGATGATGCTGAGGCAGTAGGCGGCGAAGTTGGTGATGTGGTTCCAGACGAACCGGGAGTTGAAGAGACGGTGCTGGAGGTAGGGGATGAAATGGGAGAGGGGGCGGTAGGTCCCGTGCTGCCAGAGATCGAAGGTAAAGACGCCGGTCCAGGCCAGGGGCTCCGGTGAGGCGTCGAGCTGCTGGAAGACGTAAAAGGCCGACCAGTAGTCGCTCCGGGGGGGGTTGCGAAAGGCCGGCCGGTGGATAAGAAACAGGCCGAGGAAGACCAGGCAGAAATAGATCGCGAGCAACATTGGCCGCGGCGACGGCGGCCGGGCAACCTCCGGGGGCGTAATATAGGGAATGGGTCGGCTCATAACCGGAGAAATAATAACAATCGGGGAAGTAGACGGCAAATGAATTGCGGATGATTTGAATTGAAAAGGACCGGAGGCTCGTGTATTTTATCCCCTTGCTGAAGATTGATTGGAACCGGGAAGCCGGAGGGCCGCCCGCCGGCTTTCTTTTCGGTTGCGGCCGGAGAGGTTAAGAAAGCGTGAATACCACGGAAATCAGCCGGGAGATCCG
>PWXJ01000238.1 GCA_003561965.1 PVC group bacterium | reverse complement strand
GCCGGTCCAGGAGATAAAATCGCAGGAGCGCCGCCACGACCACCGCCGCCCAGAGGCCGATCAGGCCTTCCCGCCGGCCGAGGCAATTGGCTTGGCCATCCGGACCGCTCTCCCGCAGTGCCGGCAGGATTACCGCCGCGGTCGCTGCCGCGGCGAAGGTCCAGTAGAGCGCGAACTCCCGGGTTCCCCAGGCGGTGACGGCCAGCAACCCGCCCGCAAGGGCGAGCCCGGTCAGGGCAGTATCCCGGATGTTCCTCCGCTGGAGGAGGATGACCAGCCCGGTGAGCGCCGCCGCGGCGGCGCTCAGGATGAGGCGGAACCCGGCCGGGGGCGCGGTGGCGAAATGGTAGATCCACTCTCCCTGGAGACTGAGAAAGTCCATCAACGGGGAGAGAAAGGCGAAAGCCGCTCCCTGAGCCCGGACGGTCAGGTTGGCCGCCAGGATCAGGACCAGGGAAGCCCCGGTGGCGGCGGAGATAAGCAGGAGGACCCTCTGCGCGGACCGTCTCCGGGGAGAGCCCGGAGAGAGAAGCCCGACCCCGGCAAGAACCAGCGCCGTCCCCAGGGCAACTGCGATGATCGGAAGCATTGTCGATCCCCGGTGATTATTCTTGCGGTGCGAAGAAGACGGTGTTGGCCCGGGGCCGGTTGAACCTGTCGCGGTATTCTTCGATCCGGTCCCCCTCCAGCCGCTCCCTCAACCTCTCCAGGGCGGAGCGGGGGACGACCCCGGCGGCGGCGACGACGGCGGCCGGGATCCGTTTCTCGATCTCTTCCCGGCTCAACCTCTCCAGCTGCCAGGGGCTGAGGAACCGGTATCCCCTCGCCCCGGCCTCCATATTCTCGTGGAGGAGGAAGTTGATCGTCTCCTCGCTCAACCCCCGCTGGATGGGGACGATGAAGAGGTAGTAATCGTCGCCCAGGCTCCGGGCGTACTCATCGAAGAACCTCTCCTCCTCCCAGCGCCCGGCCGGCTGGTCGCTCTCGAAGAAGACGGTCGAGTTGTAGGCCCCGAGTAGGAGCAGTCCCCCGAGGACCGTCGCTCCGGCCGCGCGTCCGGCCGTCCGTCCGGCCCGACCCCTCAGTTGGTCGATCAGTTCGACCAGGGGGATGGCCGCCAGGCAGTAGAGGAAGGCCCAGGAGACCATCATCCGCCGGACCATCACCGGGGGCCGGGAGAGGAGGTTGGGTACCAGGAAGGCCGAGGCGAAGTAGAGGAGCAGCCGGTAGTTGGGTTTGCGGAACCGGGCCAGGCTGAAGGCGATCCCCAGCAGGACCAGGGGCGGGATGACCGGGTTGAAGTAGAGGTTGCCCCGGGGCCAGGGATCGTAGTTGAAGTTCCGGTCGAGGAAGAAGCTCCGGACCAGTTTCTCCCAGTTTTCCCGGACCAGGGGTACCCCCCGCCGGTAATCGGCCTCGGGGGTATGCTGGTGATCCCGGGTCCGGTGCCAGACCGATTCATAGCCGGCGAACCGGGGCGCCATCACATCCCAGGCCGGGATGTTGAAGGCGGTCATCAGGGCGATCACCGTCAGCCCGAGTACTATCAGTCCCGGCCAGTTGCGGAGGATCCACCTCCGCTTGAAGACGGTGTATCCGGCGATCAGGACGGCGGCCAGAAGGACCGGGTACCTGGCCGGGGAGTAGAAGTAGCCGGCGAAACTGACCGCCACCCCCAGAAGCAGGTAGTAAACCACCTTCTCTTTCAGGACCGCCCGCAGGACCAGGAAGACGACCAGCAGGCTCACGGTCAGGGTCGAGCAGAGCAGCAGACCGATCCGGCTGTAGTTGATATGCAGGGGCGAAACCGCCAGAAGAAAGGCGGAGATCAGGGCTGTCTTCCGGTCGAAGAGGGTGGAGAAGATCCCGTAGCTCAGGGCCAGGGCCGCCGTCCCCCAGAAGACCGCCGCCAGTTTCAGGGAGACGATGGTGGCCCCGAAGAGAGAAAAGACCAGTGCGGTGAAGTAGGTGTAGACCGGGGAGTAGTTGAAGTGGCCCAGCCCCCGCCAGGCGGTGGAGGTCCAGAGGTTGGGGTTGTGTCGCCCCGCCAGGACCCTCAGGGCTTCCCTCCCGTAATCGGCCTCGTAGTGGTCGAAGCGGTAGGAGACATCGCCCAGGAGATAGGTTCTGAGGATGAATCCGCCCAGGACGATCGCCGCCGCCAGGAATATCGCCGTCATCCGGGGGAACCGGTCCCGGTATCCCGGGTCGGCCCGCTTATAGCCCGGGGCGCTCAGCCCGGCGTAAAGGATCGCGAGGGCGAAGAAAAAATAAACCGCCGGGAGTATTTCCCGGCTGAGGAAGAAGCCCCCGGCCAGGGACGACCCGAGAGCAAAAACAAGCAGGACCGGGGGGTAGGCACTCCTGCCCCGCAGCCGGAGGCATCCGGCGGCACTGAGCAAGATCAGCCCCAGGCCGGCGGCGGTGATAGCCCGGGCGTGAAGCGGTATCCAGGCGGCGAGAAAACGTCCCAGGTCCACCGCCGGCCGGACCAGCCGTCCCATTG
>PWXJ01000279.1 GCA_003561965.1 PVC group bacterium | reverse complement strand
GGGGTGATCAGCAAGCAGGGCCAGGCGGTGATCGTGGTCCAGGAGGACCTGACCGACAAGAAGACCGGCAGGGACCTGGCCGAGATCTACTCCGAACACCTGGTGACCGACGCCCACGGGAATATCCAGCACGGCCGGGCCGGTTCGTTCGCGCCCTGTATCTTCCTGGCCGGCCTGATCAAGAAGGAGCTGAAGGTCCCGGGGCTGCTGGGCAAGATCAAGGAAGCCGTCCTCGTCCCCCAGCATATCCAGCGGTCCAACCTGGTCTCCCGGCAGGACGCCTGCGAGGCCTATATGGTCGGCTACGACGCCGTCCGGAATATGCTCGACGGGGCCGACCGCCAGTCGGTGATCCTGGAGAAGGTCAAAACCCGGGTCAGCACCGGGCTGACCGACCTGGCCAATATCGCCGCCCGGGAGAAGACGGTGCCGCTGGAATTCATCGATGGGATGCGGGGACCGACCCAGGAGTTCATCGACGAGTTCATCTACACCATCGGCGGGGCGGGGGCGATCCCCCACTACTCCTACCGGAAGTTCTACCACGTCCCCGTCCCGGACTCGATCCGGGATAACCCCTACCTGAAAGGGGAGGATGAATACAAGTGGCCCCTGAAACGGGATATCGTGAATTGATCTGGAACCCTCGAGCCGGGAGTTGATTATGGAAGACAAGATCATCGCCACTCTGGACGCCGCCATCAATCTGGCCGGCAAACTCAAGAGTATGGCCCCGGAGATCGCCCGGGCGGCGTCACTGCTGATCGGCTGCCTGAAGTCCGGGGGGAAGATCCTGATCTGCGGCAACGGCGGTTCGGCCGCCGACGCCCAGCATATCGCCGCCGAGCTGGTGGGGAGGTTCCGGCGGGAGCGCAACGCCCTGCCGGCCGTCGCCCTGACCACCGACACCTCGATCCTGACCGCCCTGGCCAACGACTACTCCTTCGACCGGGTCTTCTCCCGCCAGGTCGAGGCCCTGGGCCGGCCGGGGGATCTTCTCCTGGCGATCTCGACCAGCGGAAATTCCCCCAACCTGGTCCGGGCGGTCGGGGCGGCCCGGGCGGCGGGGATGAAGACCTTCGCCCTGCTCGGGAAGGACGGGGGGAAGCTGGCCGGCGAGGTTGATCTGGCCCTGGTCGTTCCCGACGACGACACCGCCCGGATCCAGGAAGGCCAGGCGGTGATCTACCACATCCTCTGTGATCTGGTCGAGGAGGCCTGTTCCCGATGACGGCCAAGCTCAAGACTTCCGGAGAACTGGTCCCGATCTTGAAGAAGCTCCGCCGTTCGGGGAAGAAGGTCGTCTTCACCAACGGCTGTTTCGACCTGCTGCATAGCGGCCACGTCCGGTACCTGCGGGAGGCGAAGGCGGCCGGGGATGTCCTGATCATCGGCCTCAACAGCGACCGTTCGGTCCGGGGCCTGAAGGGTCCGGGCCGGCCCCTGGTCCCGGAGGGGGAGCGGGCCGAGCTGCTGGCCGCCCTGGAGATGGTCGATTACGTGGTGATCTTCGACCGGCCGACCCCCCGGGAGCTGATCGCCGCCATCGCCCCCGACATTCTGGTCAAGGGCGGCGACTGGAAACGGGACCGGATCGCCGGGGCCGACGAGGTCGAGGCCGCCGGCGGCCGGGTCCTGATCGTCCCCCTGGTCCCCGGGCGGTCCACCAGCCGGCTGCTGGAGAAGATCGTCGAGGGGGCCCGTTCCCGGGTGGAGATATGACCTCGGTCAGCGAAGCGAAGCGGGGCCGTCCGACCCCGGCGGTGGAACTGGCGGCGGAACTGGAAGGGGTCCCGGTGGCGACGCTCCTGGAGGGGTTGGCCGAGGGGACGGTTGTGGTCCCGGCCAACCGGCTTAGGAAGATCGAGAAACCCTGCGCGATCGGCCGGGGGATGAGGGTCAAGGTGAACGCCAACCTCGGCACCTCCCCCCAGTCGGTCGACTTCGACGCCGAGCTGGCCAAGGTCGCGGCGGCCGTGGAGGCTGGGGCCGACACCGTGATGGACCTCTCCACCGGGGGCGAGATCGATCTTCTCCGGGAGCGGGTCCTGGAGGCCTCCCCCGTCCCGGTGGGGACCGTGCCGATCTACCAGGCGGCGGTCCGGGCCGGCGGCGACCGGGGGTCGATCACGAAGATGACCGGCGACGATATGCTGGCGGCGATCGATAACCAGGCCCGCCAGGGGGTCGACTATATGACCGTCCACGCCGGGGTCAACCTCCGGACTCTGGAGGCGCTGCGGCGGTCTCCCCGGCTGCTCGGCCCGGTCAGCCGGGGGGGCTCGTTCCTCCTGACCTGGATGTCGGCCAATGATCGGGAGAACCCCCTCTACGAGAGATTCGACGAGGTCCTCAAGATCGCCCGGGAATATGACGTCACCCTCAGCCTGGGCGACGGCCTCCGCCCCGGCTGCCTGGCCGACGCCACCGACCGCCCCCAGGTCCAGGAACTGATCGTCCTCGGGGAACTGGCCGAACGCTGCCGGGAGGCCGATGTCCAGGTGATGATCG
>PWXJ01000061.1 GCA_003561965.1 PVC group bacterium | reverse complement strand
CCTCCAGCTGGCCGATGTCGTCGGCCAGGCGGGCGAAGTCCGCTGAAAGCAGCGACGGCGCGATCTCTACTTCTCGACCTGTCCCGGTATCAATCATAAATCCGTTATCGCCTCCGAAAGCGATACTGGGGGTGAAGATTATACTGAATCGCCAACCAGGACCAAGACAAATTCGCCGACCGCTCGCACCCGGCCGGACCGGAGGAAATCGTTTGGCGGGCGGGGGCGGGGCTGGTATATTGAGGAGAGGCGGGCCCCGGGTATCCCGAGCCGGGGCTTTTCCACTGTCTGCCCGGGCTCAGGCGAATTGAGATTGTTTCCTTCCTGCCGCCCTCCTCGCGCTGACACCGGGACAACGACTGATATTGTTGAGTTACGGATGGAAAAGATCACGGTCAGCATCGCCGGCGAAGATCAGTCCTACCCGGCCGGGGTGACGGTGGAGGAAGTGCTCCGCCGCAACCCGGGCCAGGCGCCCTTCCTCACCCTGGGGGCGGTCCTCCATAACCACCTGCTTGACCCCGGCTACATCCTCGAGCGGAGCTGCCGGCTGCGGCTCCTCACCTACCGCGACCGGGAGGGTTTCGCCATCTACCGGAGGAGCGCCACCCTGGCCCTGATCGAGGCGGTCCGGCGGGTCCTGCCCGGCCGCCGGCTCCTGGTCGGTCAGTCGCTGGAGGACGGTTATTACTTCGACCTCGTCCCCGCCGGGGACGACCTGGAGGGGGACGCCGCCCGGATCCGCCGGGCCCTGGAGGAGATCATCCGGGAGAACCTGCCCTTCGTCAAGCGCTCCCTCCCCTACCGGGAGGCCCGGAGGTATTTCCGGAAGCGCGGCCAGGCCGACAAGATCGGCCTGATCGAGTTCTACCGCTCCCCCGAGGTCGCCCTGGCCGGCTGCGGGGAGTCCCTGGAGTTCTACCAGGGGCCGCTCGCCCCCCGGGCCGGGCGGCTGACCACCATCGCCCTCGAGCCCTACGAAAACGGCCTGATCCTCCGCTTCCCGACCTGGGAGCAGCCGGAGGCGATCCTCCCCCTCCGGCGGGAGCGGAAGCTCTTCGCCGTCTTCCAGGAAACCCAGGATTGGAACCGGATCCTCTCGGTGGAGAACGTCGGCCAGCTGAACAAGCTCTGCGTGACCGGGAAGAGCCGGGACCTGATCGTCGTCGCCGAGTCCCTCCACGCCAAGAAGATCGCCGCCATCGCCGACCGGATCGCCCGCCGGCGAGACCGGGTCAAGCTGGTCCTGATCGCCGGGCCCTCGGGGGCGGGGAAGACCACCTTCGCCAAGCGGCTCTCGATCGAGCTGAAGGTCAACGGGCTCGACCCGGCGACCCTCTCGATGGACAACTACTTCAAGGACCGGGCCGACACCCCCACCGACTCCAACGGGGAGCCGGACTTCGAATCCCTCGACGCCGTCGACCTCGAACTCTTCAAACTCCACCTCGAACAGCTGGCGGCGGGGGAGGCGGTCGACGTTCCCCGCTTCGACTTCAAGAAAGGGGTCCGCCGGGAGAAGACCACCCCGCTGCGGCTGACCGAAGGAAGGATCCTCCTGATCGAGGGCATCCACAGCCTAAACAAACGGATGACCGGGGGGATCTCCCCCGAGAACAAGTTCCTGGTCTATATCAACGCCCTGACCCAGCTGAGGGTCGACAATCACACCCGGATCTTCACCTCCGACACCCGCCTGCTCAGGAGGATCGTCCGCGACCGGATCTTCCGGGGCTGGTCGGCCCTCGACACCATCCGGCGCTGGCCGTCGGTCCGGCGGGGGGAGCGGACGAATATCTTCCCCTTCCAGGAGAACGCCGACGCCATCTTCAACTCCGCCCTGATCTACGAGCACGCGGTCCTGAAAATCTACGCCGAACTGGCCCTGCTCGACACCACCCCCGACCAGCCGGAGTACGTGGAGGTGGAGCGGCTGCTGGCCTTCCTCTCCTGGATCGCCCCGATCCCGGAACGGGACGTCCCCTACACCTCGATCCTCAGGGAGTTCATCGGGGAGAGCTTTTTCAATTACTGAACTGCATTTCCCGACACTTTTCACCTTCCGAATCCGGGTAGTTTTGTCTTACCCGTCAAATCGGGAACCGCCGGAGGTTCCGATCTTGGGCTTGTTTTAATACAGGACACTTCTATTATTGGTTTTGCAATGTAACATCTCGTCGGGCAGGAATTGATCTTTCGCGAAACGAACACCATCAAGAAAAATGGCCCAATCCGGATTTCCCAAAAGAATTGGTTCATTATGTGTCGCCCCCTGCGGGGGCTTAAATTGGTTGATTTGTGTTATCACCCACGGGCTGACGCCCGTGGCTAAGAATGTATCGCCCGCTGCGCGGGCTACAAATATGAAAGCTCTGTGGAACCGGGATAAGCAGCCCCCGCAGGGGGCGAAACTTCCTACCAGCCACGGGCGTTAGCCCGTGGTACTGGCTCGGACCCAATAACTCAAAGCCCCCGCAGGGGGCGACACAATTTCCTGCCGGATGATGATAAAT
>PWXJ01000245.1 GCA_003561965.1 PVC group bacterium | reverse complement strand
TTCTCGGTCTCGATATAGACCGACTCGGCGTGGCCGTTGAAGACCGGGACCCGGACCGCGGTGCAGGCGATCTTCATCCCGTCGTCGTGGAGCATCTTCTTCGTCTCCCGGTCCATCTTCCACTCCTCGGTGGTGAAGCCGAACTCCTTGAACCCGCCGATCTGGGGGAGGAGGTTGAAGGCGATCTGATAGGGGTACTCCTCGCACTTCACGTCCCCCTCCCCGGCCAGGACCTGCCGGGCCTGCCGGTCGAGTTCGGAGATCGCCGCCCGGCCGGTCCCGGAGACCGCCTGGTAGGTGGAGGCGATGATCCTGGTCACCCGGCTCTCCCGGTAAAGGGGAGTGACCGCGGTCAGCATCTGGATGGTCGAGCAGTTGGGACTGGCGATCAGGCCCTGGTGGTTTTTCAGGTCCCCGGGGTTGACCTCGGGGATGACCAGGGGGACCTCCGGGTCGAGCCGGAAGTCGCCGCCGTTGTCGATCGCCACCGCGCCCCGCTCGATGGCCGGGGGGGCGTAGGTGGCCGAGGCGCCCTTGGAGCCCTCGGTCCCGGCGAAGAAGACGATCTCGGCGCCGTCGAGTTCCTCGACCGCCGCCTTCCGGACCTGGTAGGTCCGCCCGTCGATCTCCTCCTCGCGGGTCGAGCGGGCCAGGATCTTGATCTCCCCGGCGGGAAAATTTCTCTGATGGAGGACTTTCAGCATCTCCGCGCCCACGGCGCCGATGCCGACCAGGATCACGTTGTACTGCTTGGACATATCAAACTCCTTTCTTGATTCAGTTGTTAAGCGCTACTGGAATCGAAGTCATTCCATCGCTGGCGATTAACACAGGTTCAGTCCCGAATGAACCCGGCGACCAGGTCGCCGACCTCCTCGGTGTTGTAGCCCATCCTCCCGGCGGAGAGGCTCTTGAGCTTTCCGCAGGCCTTGACGATCGCCGCCTCCATTTCGGCGGCGGCCCGCTCCTCGCCGAGGAACTTGACCATCATCTGCCCGGCGGCGATCGCCGCCATCGGGTTGATCTTCTTCAGGCCGGTGTACTTGGGGGCGGAACCGCCGATCGGCTCGAACATCGAGGTCCCCTCGGGGTTGATGTTGCCCCCGGCGGCGATCCCCATCCCCCCCTGGATCATCGCCCCCAGGTCGGTGATGATATCCCCGAACATATTGTCGGTGACGATGACGTCGAAGTACTCGGGGTTCTTGACCATCCACATACAGGTGGCGTCGACGTGGGCGTAGTCGCGCTCGATCTCCGGGTAATCCTCGGCCCCGATCTCGTGGAAGGCCAGCTCCCAGAGATCGAAGGCGTAAGTGAGGACGTTGGTCTTCCCGCAGAGGGTGAGCATCTTCTTCCGGTCGCGCTTCCGGGTCAGGTCGAAGGCGTAGCGAAGGCAGCGTTCGACCCCGAACCGGGTATTGATCGACTCCTGGACCGCCACTTCCTGCCTGGTGCCCTTCTTGAAGAACCCCCCGGCCCCGAGGTAGAGGCCCTCGTTGTTCTCCCGGACGACCACGAAGTCGATATCCTCCGGCCCCTTGTCCTTGAGCGGTGTCTCCACCCCGGGGTAGAGCTTGACCGGGCGGAGGTTGATGTACTGTTCCATCCGGAAACGGAGTTCGAGCAGGAGTCCCTTCTCCAGGATACCCGGCTTGACCTCGGGGTGGCCGATCGCCCCGAGAAAGATCGCCCGGAATTGCTTCAGTTCCTCGAAGACGGACTCGGGGAGAATCTCCCCGGTCTTCAGGTATCTCTCCCCCCCGAGGTCGTAATGGTGCCAGTCGAACTTCAGGTCGAAGCGGTCGGCCAGGGCGTCCATCACCTTGACCCCCTCGGCCGCCACTTCCGGGCCGGTGCCGTCTCCGCCGATTACCGCGATTGGATAGGTGGTCATACTCTGCTGCTCCTTAAATTAGATTTTACTGTTTTCTTAAACGGTCGGATGAGTCGGACGGGCCGGAATTTCAACAACTGCCGGCCGCCGCGGGCTTCAGGTCCCGGACCGGCCGGCCAGGTAATTGATCAACCCCCCGGCCCGGATCAGGTCGCGCATAAAGGGCGGGACCGGCTGGGACCGGTAAACCCTTCCCGACCCGAGGTCGGTGACGGCCCCGGCCGTCGCGTCGATCTCGATCTCCGCGCCCTCGGCCAGTTCCGCCGCCGCCTCCGGGGATTCGAAGATCGGCAGCCCCATATTGAAGGCGTTGCGGTAGAAGATCCGGGCGTAGCCGGCGGCGACCACGGCGGCGATCCCCGCCCCCTTGATCGCCAGGGGGGCGTGTTCCCGGGAGGAGCCGCAGCCGAAGTTCTCCCCGGCGACGATGATATCGCCGGGGGAGATCCCGCCGGCGAAGCCGGGGCGGATATCCTCCATCAGGTGCCGGCCCATCTCCCCGGGATCGACCGTCACCAGGTAGCGGGCGGCCAGGATCTCGTCGGTGTTGACGTTATCCCCGAACTTCCAGACTGTCCCGTTAAACTTCATATCCCTCTCCTGCTAATCGGTATCGCTATCGAT
>PWXJ01000117.1 GCA_003561965.1 PVC group bacterium | reverse complement strand
CGCTCCTGGTGATCGACTCCTCGAGGAAGCGCCGGGTCTCCTCGTCGGGCCCCTGGTAGCGGCCGGGGCCGGGGGAGTGATCCTGGAAGAAGTACTCCTTCCATTCCTCGTCCATCGACGCCAGCCGGTCGATCTCAGCCTCGAACTCCAGTTCCTCGGGGCCGGTCTCGGAGGGGGTCTCCTCCGTCTCCACCGGTTCCGGTTCGACCTGTTCCAGCCGGTCCTCGAGCAGGGGGTTCTGGACCATCTCCTGCCGGATGATCGCCCGCAACTCCTGCAGCGGGACCTGGAGGAGAAAGATCGCCTGCTGCATCTGCGGCGAGAGCACCATCCGCTGTTCGGGACGGGCCAGCTGTTGGAGGGTCAGGGCCATAATCTTCTCCGGTTTCGGAAGACAATTTAGCCACAACGGCGGCGGAAAAGCAAGAACGCCGTTGCGAGTGGAGGCCGGCGGTTGCTTTTCCCGGGCTCCCGGGTTATTATCCCCGTCAGAACGCCGGGATAACCCCGACCCCCTATCCTTGTGCCGGAAGAAGATGACCGAGAACCCCGATTCCCTGAAGATCTGCGTCCTGGCCAGCGGGAGCCGGGGGAACTGCACCCTGGTCGCCTCCCCCTCCGCCCGGATCCTGATCGACGCCGGGCTGAGCGGGCGGCGGACGGTGGAGTGCCTGGCCGGGCTGGGGATCGCGGTCGGGGAGATCGACGCCATTATGGTCGGCCACGAACATTCCGATCACGTCCGGGGGCTGGCCGCCCTGGCCGGGCGCCACCGCCTCCCGGTCTATCTCAACCGGGAGACCGCCGAGGCGGCCGCCGGCCATATCCCCGCCCGGGCCGAGGTGAAGATCTTCACCAACGGGCAGCCCTGGGAGATCGGCGACCTGGAAGTCCTTCCCTTCTCGGTCTTCCACGACGCCCGGGACCCGGTCGGGTTCGTGATCGGCTGGCGGGGGCAGGAGGTGACGGTGGCCACCGACCTCGGGACCCCGACCCGCCTGGTCCGGCAGCGGCTCCGCGGCTGCCGGGTGGCGGTCCTCGAGGCCAACCACGACCCCGGCCTCCTCCTCAACGGCACCCGGCCCTGGCGGCTGAAGCAGCGGGTCAACTCCAGCCGGGGCCACCTCTCCAACCGGGCCGCCGGCGACCTCCTGGCCGCCGAGACCGGGCCCAACCTGACCGACGTCTTTCTCGCCCACATCAGCCTCGACTGCAACCGCCCCGAGCGGGCCCGGCGGGAGGTGAGGGAGGCGCTGAAGCGGGCGGGGAAGGAGCACGTCCGGGTTCGGCTGACCTACCAGGACCGGATCAGCGAGGTGCTGGAGATCTTCGACGCCCCTCCCCCGGCCCCGGCGGAGGAGACTCCTCCGTCTCTCCCGGTCCAGCTGGAACTCGGTCCTTTCTTGACAAAAGACCCCGCGATCTGAAAAGATACCTTCTTCCTCTTTCCCTGCTCTTCACTTAACAACCGCGGGAGACGATTATGGCCGGGGTCAAGCTGATCAAAGTCAAGAAAGTGTACCCGGGGGGCGTGGAGGCGGTACCCGAGGTCGACCTGGAAATCCCCGACCGGGAGTTCACCGTCCTGGTCGGTCCTTCCGGCTGCGGCAAGTCCACCGTTCTGCGGATGATCGCCGGGCTGGAGACGGTGACCGCGGGCGAGATCTACATCGGCGATAAGCTGGTCAACGACCTCCCGCCCAAGAACCGGAACATCGCGATGGTCTTCCAGAACTACGCCCTCTACCCCCATATGACCGTCCGACAGAACCTGGCCTTCGGCCTCAAGCTCCGCAAGACCCCCCCGGGAGAGATCGAGGAGAAGGTCGCCGCCGCCGCCGAGATCCTCGATATCCCCCAGCTGCTCGACCGGAAACCCAAGCAGCTCTCCGGCGGGCAGCGCCAGCGGGTAGCGGTCGGCCGCTCGATCGTCCGCGACCCCGACGTCTTCCTCTTCGACGAGCCCCTCTCCAACCTCGACGCCAAGCTGAGGGTCCAGATGCGGGCCGAGATCAGCAAGCTCCACCGGAAACTGAAGGCGACGATGATCTACGTCACCCACGACCAGACCGAGGCGATGACGATGGGCGACCGGATCGTGGTCCTCAAGGACGGGATCATCCACCAGGTCGCCCCCCCGCTCGAGCTCTACCGCTCCCCGGCCGACCGTTTCGTCGCCGGCTTCATCGGCTCCCCCCCGATGAACTTCATCGAGGGGAAGATCGTCGAGGAAGGCGGCTCCCTCTACTTCGACGAGGGCGCCTTCCGCTTCAAGGTCATCGACGAGCAGGCGAAAGAACTCGCCGGCCGGACCGGGCGGGAGATCGTCTGCGGCGTCCGACCCGAGGACCTCCACCTGGCCGAGGAGTTCGATTCAACCGACCCGGAGAAGCAGTTCGAAGCCCTGACCGAAGAGGTCGAGCCGCTGGGGTCGGAGATGTACGTTTACTTCACCGCCGGCGACAGCCGCCTGGTGGCCAAGGTGGTGGCCGTCCGTTACGTCAAGGTCGGGGAGAAGATCCCT
>PWXJ01000127.1 GCA_003561965.1 PVC group bacterium | reverse complement strand
CCCGCGACCGGCCTCTGGGCGGTCCGGGGGGCGACCCGGTATTATTTCGGCCGGGAGGGCGATTACCCGGTGCCCGGCGATTATTCCGGCAACTTCAAGGCCGAGATCGCGGTCTTCCGGGGATTGACCGGCCTCTGGGCGGTCCGGGAAACCAGCCGGGTCTACTGGGGCGCCGGCGGGGACTTTCCGGTCGCCCGCTGAAAACTTCACCCTGTTAGACGGTGAGGGATAACCTGGGTCCAGCCTGCTCAGTAAATCTCAAGTTATTGCCGGTCAAGGGAATGTGATTGGCCAGGAGGAAGGCCCTGTTGTTCTGCAATTAAGTTTCTGTCTGTCCGCTGGAAGTCGGCGGCGGAGGTGGCCTTCATCTTTATGGACCAGGCGGGGGCCACGCCACGGTAGGGATCGCCGAGTGATAATCAGTTTCCGGTTTCGGTTGTTACTGGACCGGGGATCGGCACCCGCCGGTTGACCCAGTTTTTCGCTCCCCCGGAATCAGCGGTCAGGCGGGAAATACTTCTTCCGGGCGGTCGAGGAGGGACTGGAGGAGGGTGAAGTGCCTGCTGACGTGGAGGCCGTCGGCCAGGGCGTGGTGGACCTGGACCGAGTAGGGGAGGAGGACCCGGTCCCCGTCGACGAAGTACTTCCCCCAGGAGATCCGGGGGATGGAGTCGGCGGGCAGGGACATCGGGTGGGTGATGGCGATGAAGGAGACCCAGGGGAGCGAGGTGTAGTAGAGCACGTCGTCCCGGTCGGGGTCCTCGGCGATGGTCGGGTTCTCTTTGGCGCCGGCGATCGCCTCCTCCGCCCGCCGGAGGAACCGCCCGGGGTCGGGGTCGTACTCGATCGTGCAGTAGCCGAAGGTGTCGTCTCTCCCCAGGACCGTCACCGCCGGGGAGACGGTCTCGTGGACCACCACCTGCTCCCCCCGGATCCGGTAACGGAACTCCTCCACCGAGTTGGCCGCCCGGGCGGAGAGGTGGAGGAGCGAGGCGTAGAAGGGGAGTTCCCGCTCTTTCCGGAAGCGGTCGAAGACGGTCAGATCAAGGTTGGCGCAGACGTTGAAGTGGGGACACTCCATCGCCCGGAAGAACCGGTAATGTTCCCTCCTCCCCCACTTTTCGATCTCGATGGTTCTCATCTACCTGGCGAGGGGTCAGCATTCGTGGTATTCGCCGAAACCGGGCTCGGTCCAGCGGATCCGGGTGGGGACGATCTCGAGGTGGACGAACTTGGGGTCGTTCTCGTCCGGGAAGTGGCCCCGGACATTGGGGTTGAGTTCGAGCAGGCGTTTCTTCTTCTCCGTCCCCCCCGAGGTGTCGATGGTCCCCTCGATCCTCAGGTGGATTTTCTTCGCCCCGGTGAAACAGATCTCGACCCGGGGGTTCGCGGCGAACTCCTTCATCTTCCCGCTCTGGCGGTAGGTGGAACTCCAGAGCTTCAGGTCGTCCATCACCACCACGGTCATCGGCCGGACCCGGGGCTGGCCGTCCGCGCAGGTGGCCAGGTCCCCGATCCCCCCGGCCTCGTCGATGATCTGCCTGGCTTTTTCAGTACTCATCAGCGTCCTCCTGGGAATGGAACTTATGAACTGGATTGGTCTTCGAACGGGAAGCGATAACGCGACAGGTTCAATTCGTCGCGCATCTGGACCATCTCCCGCTGGAGGGCTTCGGGCACCGGGACGCCTTTCTTCTCCCGTTCCAGTTCCTCCAGGTACTCCTTCTCGCCGGCGGTGTAGATCCGTTCCGCCCCCGGGGCCTTCCGGGAGGCCCGCAGGCTCCGGCAGATATCCCCGGCGGTCTTCCGGAATTGCTCGAGGCCGATGAAGAACTCCGGGTTGACGGCGATGAAGAAGTGGCCGAGGCGGTAGGGGACGGGCTGGCCGTCTTTCAGCCCGGTCAGGTACTTCATAAAGTTTCCGCCCGCGAAGGCGGCGGAGAAGATCTCGACCGCGGTGGCGTAACCGTAACCCTTGTGTCCGCCGCCGCCGTCGCCCGGGCCGCCCAGGGGCAGCAGCGCCGCCGACCCCTGGACCAGGGCGTCGAGGATCTGGTGGGAGTCGGTGAGGACGTTGCCCTCCCGGTCGACCACCCAGCCGTCCGGGGTCTTCCGGTGGAGGAGGTCGAGGACCTCGATCTTCCCCCGCTGGGTGACCGAGGTGGCGCAGTCGATCATAAAGGGGAATGGCTCGTCGGTGGGGGCGCCGATGGTCAGGGGGTTGGTCCCGAGCATATTCTCCACCCCGAAGGTGGGGGCGATCGAGGGGCGGGCGTTGGTACCGGTGATCCCGACCATCCCGCTCCCGGTGGCCATCGTCGCGTAGTAGCCGGCGATCCCGTAGTGGCTGGAGTTGCGGCAGACCGCCATCCCCAGCCCGTGCTCCCGGGCCTTCTCGACCGCCATCCCCATCGCCCGCTTCCCGATCACGTGGCCCATCCCGTTGCCGCCGTCGATGACCGCGGTGGTCGGGGTCTGGCGGACACCCTCGATCCGGGTCACCGGGTTAACGATCCCCAGCTTGATCCGGTCGT
>PWXJ01000208.1 GCA_003561965.1 PVC group bacterium | reverse complement strand
TAGCAGAGGTACTGCATTATCACCGGGAGGGCGGGGCCAAAGAAGTCCCGGGCGGCCCGGCCGTAAACCGCCAGCTGGCAGTCGAGACCGCGGCCGATCTCTTCCGCCAGCCGGACCGAGGCCAGCCCGGCCTTGGAGGAGCCCTTGTAGTCGATCACCGCCGCGGCCGCCGCCCGCCCGTCGGCGAAGATCAGATCGACCCGGTCGATCTTCCCCCGGACGGCGACCCGCCGGCCCGGATCCCGGGGGTCGGCCAGGGTGACCGGCCCCGGCCCCTCCCGGCCCCCGAAGGCGAACTCGAGCAGGGCGGTGGTCCGGGTCAGCTCCCCCGCCCCGGCCAGGCGGGGGTGGTTTTTGTAACTCGGGGGGGAGAAGTTGAGGCCGACGATCCTCCTCACGGCGTGGACGATCCGCCGCCGCTCCAGCCCCAGCTGCTCCTTCACCCCCAGCCGCCAGTTCTCGGCCTCGGCCCGGTCTAGGATCAGCCCGGCCAGCTCGGAGAAGAAATCCCGGTAGAGGGCTTCATCGTCCGGCGAAGCCGGTTCGATCAGGGCCAGGGGCAGGACCGCCCCTTCCGGCCGCTCCCCCCGGACCAGCCCCCACCCCTCCTCCTCCCGGACCGCCCAGGCCGGGCGGCGGAGCGAGGAGTATTTCTCCTCCAGCTCCCGGACCGGGTCCGGGGTTCCCGGCCGCCGGAGCCCCTGGAGATGGGCGAACCCCCGCTCGAGGACGGCGTGGAGGGCGGAGCCGTAATCGAGCGGGCTCGGTTCCAGCTCGTTGGTCTCCACCTCCTCCAGCCCGAAGACCCGCTCGACCAGGTAGGCGTAGGGGCAGCGGATCAGGGTGTTGAGCCCGCTGACGCTGAACTCCTTCCGGTCCCCCGGGGGGAGGATCCCGGGGCCGAGGCCGCCGCTGTAGCGGGTCTCCTCCGGGAGGTACTCGGCCGGGGCGGACCTGTCTTCCCGGGCCGCCTGCCGCCGGAAGAACTCCCGGCGGCGCCGTTCCACCTCCAGGCCGCGGGCGGCGTTGAGTTCCGGCAGCCCCGGCTCCCCCTCCCCGGCCGGGGCCACCTCCCGGACCAGGCCCCTCCGCCTCTCGGCGGCGGTCGCCGCCAGGGCCAGGGGGACCGTGCCGGCGAAGGACTCGCCGGGGAAGGGGGTCCGCTCGCCGGGGTGGAGGGACCCCGAGCGCTGCTTCTCCCAGTGTTCGGCCAGGTAGCCGACCCCGCGTTCCAGCCGGTAGCGGTCGTAGGGGTCGGGGGGGAGCGGGGGGATCTCCTCCCGGTAGGCCGGCCAGCCGGCCAGCCGCCAGAGGGTGGAGTAGAAGACCGAGGGGGCGACCTCGCGGCCCTGTTCGTCCCGGGCGGCGGCCGAGATCACGATCCGTTCGCCGGCGGCGGCCAGGGTGGTCAGGAAGAGGAGGTTCTCCTGGGCTGACCGCCCCCGGGAGGTGACCAACGCGGAGACCGGGACCCCCTCCCCCAGCTTCCGACGGAACTCCTCCAGCTGCCGGTCGGGGAAGATCGGGCTCTCCAGGGGGAGATGGGGGAAGGATCCGGAGGTGAGATCGGCGGCGATCACCACCTTGAACTTCAGCCCCCCGATATCGTAAGGGCTCAGGATCCAGCCCCCGGACTCGTCCGGGGGGAGGGGGAAGACGTCCAGCCCCTCCAGCGCCCGGACCGCCAGCCGGGAGATTTCCTCCCAGCCCTTGACCGGGCCGGCCGGGGAGTAGTCCCGGAGCAGCTCCAGGGTCCGGCGGGCCGCCGCGTAGGCCCGGCCGTTGAAGAGGTAGCCCCAGCGTCCGGCGGACGACCCTTCGCTCTCCCCGGCCAGCTCCCGCACCCGCCGGGGGATCCCGAACTCCTTCTCGACCCGGCCGAGCAGTTCCCCGATCCCCTCCCGGGGGGAACCGGGGGTCTCCGGGCCCTTCGCCCGCCGCCAGGCCTCTTCGGCCGCCGCGGTCAGCTCCCGCGGGGCGGCCCCCTTCGGCGGCCGGCGGCGGTAGTAGGCGGCCAGCCGGGCCTTCAGCTCCCGGGCGGAGCCGATCTCCGGTTCGACCCCGGAGCGCCGGATGTCGTCGGCCAGCCGGAGGGCAGGGATCCCCCCCCAGTCCGGCCAGGGGCTCTCCAGGAGGGCGCAGAATGCCTCCCGGGAGCCGGCGGCCGAGAGCTCGAGAAAACGGAAGATCACCTTGACCACCGGGGCCGAGAGGACCGGGAGCCCCCGGCGGAAATTGAAGGGGATCCCGAAGCGGGGGAAGACCGAGCGGATGGCGTCGGCGTAGGGGCCGAGGTCGCGGGCGGTCAGGCAGATCTCCTCCGGGCGGACCGGGTCGGGCCGGTCCCGGGTCTCCCAGACGATCCTCCGGGCCAGGTCCTCCACCTCGCCCTGCCGGCCGACCGAGCGGGAGAAGGCGATGTGCTCCCGACCCACCCCGGCCAGGTTGGGGTCGGACATCGCGTAACCCTCCCGGATCCGGTCGAGGGCCTCCCGGGTCGAGCGCCCGAAACAGGCGGAGTCCCGGTCATCCTCCT
>PWXJ01000180.1 GCA_003561965.1 PVC group bacterium | reverse complement strand
CCCTCCGCGGCGGGGTGGCGGGAAAATTCCTCCTTCAGGTCCGCGAGCACCGGGACGGCCGGGACCCGGCGCCAGGCCGGGCTGTAGGAGAAAACCCCGGTCCCGGCCAGTTGCTGCTGGACCGCCATCTCGGTGGTGAGCCGGGAGATGGCTTTGCCCACCAGCCCGGCCAGGTCGGAGGGTTCGTCGGCGAGGAGCATTTCGCCCGCTCCCCTGAGGGCGTTGAGCGTATTGTTGATATCGTGGAAGTATATCCTTTCCAGGGCGGCCCGCTGTTCCTGGAGGGTGATGTCCCGGAGCAGAAGCAATATGAACTTCCGACCTTCGACGCTGATGGGCCGGGAGCGGACGGAGAGCGACATATCGAACTGCCGCCCGGACCGGCGGGCCCGGAGGGCGCAGATCTTCTCCACGATCCGGTTTTCTTCCAGGGAGGCGACCATCGCCACCGCCGCCCCGCAGGAAGGACAGTATTTGGTGGTTCCGCAGCCGGCCGGGGCTTCTTCGGCGTAAACGCACTCCAGCGACTCCCCCAGCCGCAGTCCCAGGTGTTTGGCCGGATCGTCGATGCCGAACTGTTCCAGAAAATCGTTGTTGAGAGCGACTATCTGGCGCTGCTCGTTCAAGACGGCCATCACCCCGCCGACCGTGCGGAGCAGCGCGGACAGCAGGTCGTGCTCGGCCAGCATCCGGAGCTGGAAGGACAGCTCATCCCCGGACGTTCTTTCGGCGGGGGCAAAGTAGGTTTCCCTGGACCCGGTCATCGCTTAACCCCGGTTAACGTATAATTCCAGTCCGTCAGCCGCTGTTCTCTCACAATTGGCATAACCAGCTTACGGCGCAAAAATATTTTAGCCGATCTTCCCGGCGCGGAAAAGATTATTCCCGGCGCCGGCTTCCGCAAATCAGATGGCCTCGGCGGACGAATATCGCCGTGGTTATGAACTTGGGTTCGCGGGGCGGGCGATGGCCCGGATAAAAGAGACCGCGCCCTGGAGGAAGAAGATCCCGGCCACCCAGTAATAAAACAGCTCGGGACGGGCCAGGATCAAAAACCCGACCACGATGTAGGCCAGTCCGGTGAACAGGAAACTGATTCTCTCGGCGATTTTCATCTGCTTAAACTCCTTTTGAAATGGTCTTGACAGGTAAGCGGCCCCCCGGACGAAAAAGATGATCGCCGCCCAGTAGCGGATCATCTGCGGGCGGAAATATACCAGGCCGGCCATCAGGATATAGAGCACCCCGGTGTAGAGGAGTCCGACCTTCTCCGTGCTGCCGGTCTTCCGGCTGATGGTGTCCGCCAGTTTCAGGAAGTTGTTTCCTCTCAGCAGGGAGCCGGTGAAGGCGCCGTGGGGGTCGGAGGCGGTCAGGTTGTTCCGCATCGAGACCCAGAAGTTACTGAAGAAGACAATGTTGAACAGGACGGCGGCCAGGAGGAGGCTCAGGTAGTAGGTGAGTTGGCTGTAATAATCCCCCCAGGTCAGCAGCAGACCGATCTCATCGAAGAAGAGCCCCAGCCCGGCCCCGTACATCACCGCCAGCTGGTGACGGGAGAGCCGCCGGCTGCCGGCCAGCGCCCACCAGCCGGCCAGGCAGATCAACAAAATCCCGATGTAGAAATGGTGGATGTGGTAGCCGAAGAGGATGATGTTGCTCCCGAGGTGAAACTTCACCCCGGGCGGCTGCCCGACCTCGGCGGCCCGGGCGAACTCGGTGTCGGCCGCCCCGGCCAGGAAGACGGACAGCCGGATAAAGAGCAGGGCCGCCAGAAAGGAGACGGCGATCAGAAAGGGAATTTGCTTGTCTTTCCGGATCATATAACGCGGCCGCCGGCTTCCGGCTTTCCCGGGAGCCGACTGAATTCCCGGCTATTGCCGGATCTGCCCCTCGCCCCTCCCCACCCATTTATAGGTGGTCAGCTCCTCCAGCCCCATCGGGCCCCGGGCGTGGAGCTTGTCGGTGCTGATCCCGATCTCGGCCCCGAGGCCGAACTGGCCGCCGTCGGAGAACCGGGTGGAGAGGTTGACGAAGACCGAGGACGAATCCACTTTCCGCAAAAACTCCTCCGCCTCCTCCCGGTCTTCGGTGATGATCGCCTCGGTATGTTCCGAGCCGTAACGGGCGATGTGATCGATCGCCTCGTCCACTCCCGCCACCACCCGGACGGCCAGCACCAGGTCGAGATATTCCTCGTACCAGTCCTCTTCTCGGGCCGCCGGAATGTCGCCCAGGATCCGGCGGGCCTCCGGACAGCCCCGCAGTTCCACTCCCTTCTCCCTGAGGCGGGAATATACCGCCGGCAGGAACTCGGGAGCGCTCGCCCGGTCGAGCAGCAGGGTCTCGACCGCGTTGCAGACCCCGGGCCGCTGGGTCTTGGCGTTGTCGACGATCTCCAGGGCCATCTCCCGGTCGGCGGAAGCGGCGACGTAGATATGGCAGACTCCCTTGTAATGCTTGATCACCGGGATCCGGGAGTTTTCGACCACCGCCCGGATCAGGCCTTCCCCGCCCCGGGGGATGATCAGGTCGACCAGT
>PWXJ01000281.1 GCA_003561965.1 PVC group bacterium | reverse complement strand
TCCAGTGGTTCCGGCTGGAAACCCGCCGCCGCCGCTTCCCGGGTGATCTCCTCCGCCGTGAGCATCAGCGGGGTTCCTCCCACCGGCGGTGGAGGATACGACCGGGGACGATCAGGTTCCAGGGGCGGACCAGGCTCCCGGTCCGCCGGGCCCCGTCCCAGTACCTCGCCTGGGCGGGAACATATTCGCGAAGAACCCGCAGGTGCCCCTCTTCCACCATCAGCGGCTCCCGGTGCTGTTCCAGGAAGTAACCCAGTCGTCCGATGGTCAGGGAGGATCCAAGTTTCAGGGCGTACTCGATCACCGCATCGAGATCAAAGAACTCTACCATCTCCAGCGACCGCCAGATCTCCTCCCAGCCGCCGCCTCTCTGCGGCGAATCAAGGACGTCGACCAGGGCCCGCTCCAGGGTGGTCACCCGGACCCGGCCGCCGGCGTGAGGGGTCTCGATTATACCCCCGCCCCAATCCGGCAGGTCCCTCAGGGCGGCCGGCACCTGGGCGGGGATGAATTCCAGGTCCCGAAAGGAACAGGGACGGGAACGGGCCGGGGTGAGATAATGGAACCGCCGCCAGATCGAATACGATTTTCCGAAGAACTGCAGGGCGGCGTGATAGGCGACCGCGGCGCCTTCCGCTATACGGGTGGCCGCCAGGTAGGGGTCCACCGTTGCCTGTTGCGGATCGACCCCCGGCGGCACCGCGGCGTAGAGGCCCCGCTTGATCCGCACCAGGCGGCCGGCCGCCAGATGCCTGGCGAGCAGGTTATTGCTGGTCGCGGGACTGCGGCCGCCGGCCGTGTGAGCGGCGACAAACTCGCCGTGGCGGAAGACCGGATGCAGGCGGAAAAATTCCCGGGAGTTCATATTTGCCCTTTTGCGCATTTACCACCACCTAAAGTGGCTATTTCAGCACATAATAGCAAGTTAATTTCATCTGTCCAATCGTAAAATACATCCCCGCGTCCTTGATTGATTCTGAACACCGGAGAGCAGCTCCACGAGAATCCTCTTGAGCAGGAGTTTCTGCCCGGCCGTCAGAACGGAACCTTCAGCGGATTTTTCGGCATTGATATCCGGCATCATCCCGCACCTCCCCGGTTTTTAAAAATTGTCCGTTGACTCCTCAATCTGATAGTCGGATGGAGCGGGCGGTTTATTCCTAATTTTTTCAAAAAAAATCCGCCGGCCTGGACGCGGCGGCGGAAGAAGTGAAACCGGAGAGAGAACCCGAACAACTCTAACCCGGATTATTCACGAAAAACAATATTATCAGCCAGGGCGTTAGAGATTGCTTCGCTCATTTCATTCGCTCGCAATGACTTCTGTCATTGCGAGGAGCCGAAGGCGACGAAGCAATCTAATCAGTTCGCGGCAAATTGAAGTAATGATGAATTATTCGGGCTAACGGGAGAAACCGGAGATGGCGTCCCAGGCCGGCCGGGCCTCTCCTTCCGGATCGAAGAGAGCGAAGGCCTTCCACATCCCTTCCCCGAACCATTCCGGGCTCCAGTAATAGACGGAATGAATCGCGGGATGAGAAGCGCAGAACGAGAGAAAATCGGCCAGCCACCGGCGCTGGCCTTCCGGCGTCAGCGGATAGCCCGGCGCCTGGTGTTTCCAGCCCGAGAACTGGCCCGTAAAATCCGTTGTGCTCGGATAAGCGGTCTCCGCCACCACCACCGGCCGGCCGATCGCCGCGGCCAGCCGGGAGACCAGCACGCCGAATTGATCCGTCTCCAGGGAACCCCCGATCCCGGAAGAGGGGAAATAGGAAAGGCCGGCGTAATCCACCCGGACTCCCCGGCCGATCATAAAACGAAAGAAAGCCTCGCAGAAATCCGCGTCCCACCAGTGGGCGATATGGAGCATAAACCGCGCCTCGGGATCGGCCTGACGGACCCCGGCCTGGCTCGCTTTGATCAGCTCTGCCGAACGCGGCCAGTAACGCTCCCTCAGCGCCGCCGGGCTTCTGTCCGCCTCATCGTCGGGATATTCGCCGCAGATGCCGAAATCGATCTCGTTGCCGATCGCGTAGAGATGCCCCCGCAAACCCCTGCTCCGCAGGTAAGCCACGACCTCCCGCGAGTATTCCTCCACCGCGGCCTTCCGCTCGGCGAAAGACAGTCCCTTCCACGCCGCCGGAAGCGGCTGCTTCAGCATATCCGCCCAATCGTCGCTTAAGAAGATTACGGGGTATGGTTCCAGCCCGGCCGCGGCGGCTCTCTGGATTATGCGGGCGGCATATCCCCGGCTATGCGGACCGGAGTCGACGGTCCAGAGGCGGACCCGGAATCCCCCCACTCCCCTGGCCGCCATCCCCTCGAAAAGATCGGTCTCCCGGCCGTCCCACTTCCACGCCGCGCCGTCCTGCTCCATCTCCAGCGAGTAGTTGGCGTCCACGCCGACCAGGAGGGGCTGCCGGGGAGGTACGGAACCGCATCCCGCCAAGGTTATCGCCGCCGCCAACGCGAACAGGCGGATGAACAACTTCTTCATATCAGGTTTTGCTGGAGCGATATTGTTTTATCGCAGTGACC
>PWXJ01000275.1 GCA_003561965.1 PVC group bacterium | reverse complement strand
TGATCCTCCACCCGGCCAGCACCTCCCACAGCCAGCTCAGCGAGGAGCAGCAGCGGGCGGGCGGCCTGACCCCAGACCTGGTCCGGCTCTCGATCGGCCTGGAGGACCCGGCCGACCTGATTGCCGCCCTCGACCGGGCGCTGGATAAAGTTTAGGGGCTGGACAGGCCGGCCGGGGGAGGGTAGTATTTCCCGATCTGATCAACCCTCCCGTCCGAGATGAGCTGGGAAATAATCTTCATCATCGCCCTGCTGGCCGCCGCCCTGGCCAGCTTTGTCCTCGAGCGGTTCCCCCCCGACCTCACCGCCCTGCTGGTCATCTCCGCCCTCCTGCTCAGCGGGATCCTCACCCCCCGGGAGGCCTTCAGCGTCTTCTCCAACCCGGCCCCGATCGCCGTCGGGGCGATGTTCGTCCTCTCCGCCGCCCTGGAGAAGTGCGGGGCGATCGACCTGGCCGCCGGCCTGCTCCGGAAACTGGTGCCCCTCGGCTCCACGGTCTTCATCCTGGTGATGGTCCTGACCGCGGCGGTGGTCTCGGCGGTGATCAACAACACCCTGGTGGTGGTGGTCTTCCTCCCGGTGCTGGTCGGCCTCTCCCGGGAGCTGAAGATCGTCCCCTCCCGGCTCCTGATCCCCCTCTCCTTCGCCGCCATCTTCGGGGGGACCTGCACCCTGATCGGGACCTCGACCAACCTCCTGGTCAGCGGGATCGCCGCCGACTACGGCCAGGCGCCCCTGGGGATGTTCGAACTGGCCCCGGCCGGGCTGCCCCTGCTGGCGATCGGGACCGTCTACCTGGTCTTCTTCGGCCCCCGGCTCCTCCCCGAACGGGAAACCCTCTCCACCATCCTCTCGGAGGAGGAGCGGCGGGAGTACATCATCGAGGCCTTCGTCCGGCCGGGTTCCCCCCTGGTCGGCAAGACCCTGGGCGAGTCCGGGGTCTGGAGGGATAAGACCACCCGGGTAATCGCGGTCATCCGGTCCGGGTTGACCCTCCAGACCGACCTGAAGTCCCTGACCCTCCAGGCCGGCGACCGCCTGGAACTGGCCAGCCGCCCCTCGGGGATCGCCCGGACCCGGGCCCTGGAGGGGCTCGAATTTTCGGCCGAGCTGAAACAGGACCTGGAGCCGATCGCCGCGCACGAGGCCCTGATCGTCGAGGGGGTGATCGGGCCCAGTTCCGGCCTGATCGGCCGGACCCTGCGCGAGGTCAACTTCCGGCAGAGTTACCGGATGATCGTCCTCGGGGTCCACCGCCGCGGCAAGCGGATCCGTCAGGATGTCACCGAGATCCGGCTGGAATTCGGGGATACCCTGCTCCTGCTCGGCGCCGACAACGCCCTCAACCTCCTCCGCCGGGGGGAGGATATCCTGGTCATCGACCGCCCCTACGTCCCCTCCCGGTTCCGCCGGTCGCGGATCCTGCTGGTCATCGGGGTGCTGGTCGCGGTGATGGGCGCCGCCACCGCCGGCCTGGCCCCGGTGGAGATGGGGGCGGTCCTCGGGTGTGTCTTCCTCTTTGTCTGCGGGGTGATCAAGCCGCGGGACGGTTACCGGTCGATCCACTGGAACCTGATGTTCCTGATCTTCGGAATGCTGGCGCTGGGCGTGGCGATGGAGAAGACCGGGACCTCGGCCTTCTTCGCCCGTTCCCTCCTCTCGGTTTCCACCCGCTGGTTCCCGGGCCTTCCCCGGCCCCTGCTCCTGCTGGCCGGGGTGTATCTCCTGACCGCGATCCTGACCGAGATCCTGACCAACAACGCCAGCGCGGTCCTGATCTCCGGCCTGGCGATCGGGATCGCCCAGAACCTCGGGGTCAGCCCCCGCCCCTTCATCGTGGCCGTGGCCCTGGCCGCCAGTTCCAGCTTCTCCACCCCGATCGGTTACCAGACCAACGTCTATGTCTACGGGGTCGGGGGTTACCGCTTCCTCGACTTCGTCAAGTTCGGGACCCCCCTGAAGCTGATCTTCTTCATCGCCTCGATGATCCTGATCCCCCTGATCTGGTCGTTCTGAATCCCGGTCTTTTCTTGCCCGTTATCCGGGGTTGTTTTATTATCCTGCTGGATCCCCACCCCGCCTCGGAAGGGGACTGCCGGGAATCCCGGGGGATCTGGGATCGACCGCGGACGATGGACTATACACCGGAACAAATTAACTCGACCGCCGGGGAACTGATCTCCCGTAAGGACTGGTCCGCCCTCAAGGACTTCCTGGTCGGGACGCCCCCCCCGGACGCCGCCGACCTCCTGGAGGGCCTGGAACCGGAGAACGCCCTGCTGGTCTTCCGGCTCCTTCCCCGGGACCGGGCCGGGGAAGTCTTTGCCGAACTCGAGCCCCCGGCCCAGGAGGCCCTGATCCGGAAGATGGCCGACGGCCGGGCCCGGGCAGTGATCCTCGAACTCTCCCCCGACGACCGGACCGAGTTCTTCGAGGACCTCCCCGACTCCCTGGTCCGCAAGCTCGTCTACCTCCTCCCGGCCGGGGAGCGGAAGCTGGCCCTGGAACTGCTCGGCTACCCGGAGGAGAGCGTGGGGCG
>PWXJ01000086.1 GCA_003561965.1 PVC group bacterium | reverse complement strand
TTTATACATTATATCACAAGCCAGTCTCATTTACCTGGGACGCCAGTCCTATCTACAATGGGACGCGACAACAAAGCAATCTCTTCACCTGAGACAGGTTAAGATTGCTTCTCCGTCTAAAGCCGGATCGCAATAACAATCGATGGTGGTACTGATAGTAATGGTTATTTGAAGGGCTGAAGTTTTACCATTATTCCAGTATCTCCCGGACCGCTTCGGTCAGAATGTCCATCTCCTCCGGGGTTCCGATACTGATCCGGATAAACTCCCGCAGCCGCGGGGTGTCGAACCAGCGGACCAGGATCTTCCGATCAAACAGCTTCCGGTAAAGATCTTCCGCCCTCCCCCCCGGCGGACGGCAAAGGAGAAAGTTGGCCCCGGAGGGAGAGATCTTGAATCCCAACCCGGCCAGGCTCTCCGCCAGCCGTTCCCGTTCGATCACGATCCGGGACGTGATCTCCCGGGCGTAATCCCGGTCGGCCAGGGCGGCGGCGGCCGCCGCCGCCGAGACGGCGTTGAGGTTGTAGGAGTCCTTGACCTTCATCAGCCCGGTGATGATCTCCTCGGAGGCGAAGCCGTACCCCACCCTCAATCCCGCCAGCGAGTAGGACTTGGAACAGGTCCGGGTGACGATCAGGTTGGGAAAGTCCAGCAGCAGGGGCAGGCAGCTCTCCTCGGCGAAATCGACGTAGGCCTCGTCCACCAGCACCACGCCCTCGGTCTCCTCAAGGAGACGCTGGATGATCTCTATAGAATATACGGTCCCGGTCGGGGAGTTGGGCGAGGCGACCAGCTTGATCGCGGCCCGGGCGGAGAAGAATTCTTCCGGCAGTCCGAAATCCGCGTCAAGTTCGTACTCCTCGGGCTTGGCCCCCTGGATCCGGGCCAGGACCCCGAAGAGGCTGTAGGAAGGCGCCGGGAAGGCGACCCGGTCCCCTTCCCCGGCGAAGCAACGCAGGGCCATCGCCAAAAGTTCGTCGGAACCGTTGCCGGCGATGATCCTCTCGACCGGGACGCCGTAAACCTCGCCGATCACCTCCCTCAGCCGGACCGACTGCGGATCGGGATAAAGGCGGATGCTGTCTACCCCGGCCTCCCGGACGGCCGTCACCGCCCCCGGGGCCGGGGGATAGGGGTTCTCGTTGGTATTGAGCTTGAGGTACCCCCCGTCCTTGGGCTGGAAACCGGGCTGATAAGCCTCCATCCCCGCGATATTGTCTCGAAACCAGTTCATTTTTTCTGATAAGTCCTTTCCCCAAGACCCCCGCGGCCTCGCGCCGCGGGTGAATAAGTTTTACGGCTACAACCGTCTCACCACCTCTTAGGCCCCTGCCGGTTTATTTATCCGCCGTAGCTTCAGCGAAGGCGGGTCCGGCAGGTGAATAAGTTCATCGGCTAACTGTTGTGCTTTTCCTTGTCCAGACCCCCACGGCCTTGCCTGTCCGCCGTAGCTTCAGCGAAGGCGGGTGCCGTGGATGAATAAGTTCATCAGCTAACGCGGCGCTCATTTACTTTGTCATTTTTCCCCGAGCCGAACCCGGGTGGAAAGAAGGTGACTGTCGAGCCCCTCCAATTCCGCCAGAGTCTCCAGCGCCGGGAAGTCCTTCTTCAGCGCCCGCCGGTTGTAGCGGATCAGGCTGGACTTCTTCAGGAAGTCGTTGACTGTCAGCGGCGAGGAGAAACGGGCCGCCCCCCCGGTGGGGAGGACGTGACTGGGGCCGGCGACGTAGTCCCCGGCCGCCACCGGGGACATCTCCCCGATGAAGATCGCCCCGGCGTTCTCGATCTTCTCGACGGCCGCCTCCGGCCGTTCGGTCATAACCTCCAGGTGCTCGGGGGCGATCCGGTTGACCAGATCGATCCCTTCTCTCAGGCTCCGGACCCGGACCAGGAAGATCTCTCCATCCGCCGGCCGGGAAGCGAGGTTCTCCAGTTCCGCCTTCACCGCCCCAATCAAACGCCTTGAAGCGCTGACCAGGATCGCCGCCCCCCCCGGCCCGTGCTCGGCCTGGGCCAGGAGATCGGCGGCGATGAACCGGGCCGGGGCCTTCCCGTCGGCCAGGATCGCCACCTCGCTGGGCCCGGCCAGGGAGTCGATCCCCACTCGGCCGAAGACCTCCTTTTTGGCCAGGGTCACGTAGATATTCCCCGGCCCGGCGATCATATCCACCTTCGGGATCGACCGGGTGCCGAAGGCCAGGGCGGCAATCGCCTGGGCGCCCCCGATTTTGTAGATCTCGCAGATTCCGAGGAAATCGGCGGCGGCCAGGAGGAATGGATTGACCGCACCGTCCTTTCCCGGCGGGGTGGCGATTACGATCCTCCGCACCCCGGCCAGCCGGGCCGGAACCGCGGCCATTAAAACCGTGGAGACCAGCGGCGCCTTCCCCCCGGGGACGTAAATCCCCGCCGAGGACACCGGGGTGACCTTCTCCCCCCACTCCATCCCGTCCCCCCTCCCCCGCTGCCAGGACTCCTCCCGGGAAGGCCGGTAGAAACCGGCGATGTTCTCCTCGGCCCGACTCAGGGCCGCCTTCAGCTCCGGGGTGATAGACTTCCGGGCCTC
>PWXJ01000306.1 GCA_003561965.1 PVC group bacterium | reverse complement strand
CGGCCAGAGTTCCTCCACCGCCGCCATCACCTCCCCGGGGGTGATCTCCTCCATACAGGAGAAGTCCCCGGGGCAGACCCGTTGCAGGCAGGGGGCGCACTCCGCCCCCCGGTAGATCACCCGGACCTTTTCCCCCCGGGGGCCGGTCGCCCCGGGGTCGGTGGAGCCGTAGAGCCCGACCGCCGGGACCCCGAGGGCCGCCGCCAGGTGGAGGGGGCCGGAGTCGTTGGCGACCAGCACCCGGCAGAGACTGATCAGGGCGGCTAGCAGCCGAAGATCGGTCCGTCCGGCCAGGTTGACCGTCCCCTCCCCGGCCGCCTCGGCGATCCCCTCCAGAAGATCTCTTTCCTTTTCCGAGCCGAAGAGCAGGCAGACCGCCCGCTTCTCCCCGGCCAGCCGGCGGGCCAGGCGGGCGAACTTCTCCGGCGGCCAGCACTTGGCCGGGCCGTAGCTGGCCCGGGGGTGGAGACCGGCCAGCGGGGCGGCCCCGGGATCGATCCCCGACTCCTCCAGGAGTTCCCGCGCCCGGCGGCGGAGTTCGGGCGGGATGGCCAGCCGGGCCGGTTCGGCCCGGGCCCCGCCCGTCCCCCCGTCCGGGAGCCGGTAGTAATAATCGACCCTCGGGGTCCGGCGGTAGCCTTGCTCGGAGCGGGCGGCCCGGGTCAGGAGAAACGACCTGCCCTCCTCGGCGTAGCCCCAGCGCCGGGGGATCCCGGCCAGCCGGATCCAGAGGGCCGACTCGAAGGAGCGGGGCAGGATCACCGCCAGGTCGAACCCCCGCCGGCGGAGCTGAAGGATCAACTTCCACTTGCCTTTCAGGTCCCGAAAGCCGCCCCGCGGCCGGAAGGGGATCACCCCGTCCACCCCCTCGGCCAGCTCCCAGATCGGGGCCAGGCCCGCGGCCGCCAGAACGGTCAGCCGGGCGGAGGGGAATTCCCGCTTCAGCCGCTGGACCGCCGGGATGGCGAAGATATTGTCCCCCACCCAGTTCGGGGTCCGGACCAGGATCTCCCGGATCTCTCCCCGGGCTGATTTATTTTCCTTGCCTTGCATTGCCTTATCAATCGCCTCCGGCGGACCGGGGTTACTTTACCACAGGGGCGCCGGTAACACAGGGGTTTGTTCCCGGAGACTCATCCCTGTTTTCCCCAGCGCCGGTGGACCCAGAACCAGAGTTCGGGGTCGCGCCGGATCCGCTTCTCGAAGACCGCGGTGAACCGGGCGGTGATCTCCCGGACCGCGTCCCGGAAGGGCAGGCCTCGGGGGATGGCGATCTCGGGCTCGAAGACCACCCGGTACTTCCCCCCTCTCTCCGGGTAGATGAAGACCGGGAGGAGGGCGGCCGAGGTCTTCAGGGCCAGGACCGCCGGGGCGGCGGTGGTCGGGGCCGGCCGGCCGAAGAAATCGACCTCGACCAGCATCCGCCGGGCCCGCTGGTCGGCGAGGATCGCCAGCGCCCCGTTTTGCTTCAGGTAATCCTCGATCTGCCCGGCCACCTCCCGCTTGGAGAAGAGTTCCAGCCCCGCCGATTCCCTCATCCGGCGGATCAATCCGTCGATCGCCGGGTTCTTGATCTTCTGACCCACCGCCGCGCCCCGGAAATCAAGCAGCCGCGGAACCAGGGCCAGATACTCCCAGTTGCCGAAATGAGACAGGACAAAGATGACCCCCTTGCCCCGGGCCCGGGCCCGGTCCAGGTATTCCTTACCTTCGACGCTGAAAGACCGCTCCCAACCGGGGGAGAGGAAGGCCGGCATCCGGAGCTGCTCGGCCAGGTTCATACCCAGCCGGGAAAACGACCGGCGGGCCAGCCGCCGCCGCTCGGCCGGGGACTTTTCCGGGAAGGCCCGCTCCAGGTTCTCCAGGGCGACCCGCCGGTGGCGACGGTCGAGATAGTAGGCGGCCGCGCCCAGCGCCCCCCCCAGAAACCGGACCGGGCCGGCCGGCAGCAGGCAGGCCAGTTTCCGGACCAGCAGGAGTAACCAGTAAGCGGCCATCGGAGATTTTCCCCCGGGGGTTGTCTTCAGCTTGTAAACTTGCTATCTTAACCGATCGATTGTGGTATGGTATCATATCTAAATCAACAGGCGAAGCGAGCTAATTTACAATGGACCGGAAACAGAAAACCGCCGCCGTCTCCACTTTGCTCAGCCTCCTGCTGACGGTGGCCAAGTTCATCCTGGCCGGCTTGAGCGGGAGCCTGGTCATTTTAGCCGACGCCTGGCACAGCCTGAGCGACGTGGGGACCTCGGCCCTGGTCTTCTTCTCGGTCTCGACCGGGAAGAACCGTTCGTCTCCCCCCCCGCTCCCGCCGGCCGCCCCCGAACCGGGGGAGGGGAAGGACGTCCCCGACTGGAAGAACATCACCCCGGAAAAATGGGCTTCCCTCCTGATCGGGTTCGTCGTCCTCCTGGCCGCCCTGGGGGTGCTCGAACAGGCCTTCTTCGCCCCGGCCGGCGAGATCGACCGCCCCTTTCTCTACGGCGTCTTCTTCCTGGTCTTCGCCGGCGGCTCGATGGTCGTCTCCCTCTTCGAGGTCAGGGTGGGCAAGAAACTGAACTCCTCCGGCCTGGTCGCCGACGGCCTCCACTCCCGAGCCGATATGGTCACCTCCCTGGTCGCCGCCGGCACCCTCTTCGCCCACCACCTGGGTCTCCGCCTGGACCGGATCGGGGCGGTGATCGTGGTCCTCTTTATCTTCTCCTTCTCCTTCGAGACCCTGGTGAATTTCTGGTGGTCGCTGAAGGGCCGGACCGGCTGGAGGGACCGGGTGGCGATCGGCCTGCTGGCCGCCGGGCTCCAGCCCGGAGCCGGGAGGAAGGCGCTCGATTGGCTGGGTGAACTCTTCTCCTGGCGGCAGCTGCCGGCGCGGGTCCGGCGGCGGATCCGCTCCGCCCTACTCGCCCTGCCGGTCCTCGGGGCCGTCATCCTTTTTCTCTCCAGCTGCCTGACCGTGATCGGACCCGCCCAGGAGGGGATCCGGGAACGGTGGGGCCGGGTGGTCAACTGGGGCGACCCCCTCCCGCCCGGCCTCCACTTCCATCTCCCCCCTCCCCTGGAGAGGATCCGGAAGGTCGACTCCCGGACGATCCGGCGGCTGGAGATCGGCAGCGTCGCCGACCCCGGGGCGGTCGCCCTCCTCTGGACCCGGCAACACGGGGAAGAGGTAGCCTATCTCTCGGCCGAAAACAACTTCTTCCACCCCTACCTGGCCATCCATTACCGGGTCCGGGATATCTTCCAGTACAGCTACGGCGTCCGGGACCCGGAGGAACTGCTGGAGAACGCCGCCGACCGCCTCCTGACCCGGTTCTTCTCCACCCGTCTCTTCATCGAGATCGTCACCGCCCTGCGCGAGGAGATGGAAGAGAATCTCCGGGAGAATCTCCAGCTCCAGGTCGACCGGCTCGGGGCCGGGCTGGAGCTGGTCTCCGTCAATACCAAGGATATCCACCCCCCGTTCGAGGTCGCCGAAAGCTACGAAAGGGTGATCGCGGCGATGCAGGAGAAGCAGGCCCGGATCAACCGGGCGCTCGGTTACTCCAGCAGCGCGATCCCGGAGGCCCGGGGCTGGGCCGCCCGGACCGTCCTGGAAGCCGGGGCCTACGTCACCGAACAGAAACAGGCGGCCGAAGGCGAGGCCTCCCGCTTCGCCTCCCGGACGGACCCGATCGGGGCCTTCCCGGCCGTCACCCGGCCGATGCTCCACCGGGAGGCGGTCCGGGAGGCCCTCGACAACCGGCCGCTGGTCCTGGTCGACCCGATCCTCGACGGTCCCGACCTCTGGCTCCGGTCGGGCCACCCATTCCTTCTCGAAGACCGGTTTTAACCGCCGGCGGGCCAGGAAATAAATCAATCAAAAGCCAAGCAACCCCGACACCCGAATAATTCAGGAGTCAATTCGCCGATGAAAAATCTAATCTACATCCTGATCGGCCTGGGGGTGATCATAACCCTTATCGCCCTCAGCGTCTTCCAGGTCAGCGAAGGGGAGATCGCCATCGTCACCCGGTTCGGGAGACCGGGCCAGCCGATCGACCGGGCCGGGCCTCACTGGAAGTTGCCGGCCTTCCTGGAGACGGTCCACCGTCTCGACGGCCGGATCCAGGTCTTCAAGCCCCGGCCGATCCAGCTGATGCTCGAGGACCAGAACCCCCTGGTCGTCACCTGTTACGTCACCTGGCGGATCAGCGATCCCCTGGTCTTCTTCCAGTCGCTGGGGACGGAGGCGATCGCCGAGCTGAGGCTGGGGGATATGGTCAACGCCCGCCTGGGCAACGTCCTCGGGGATTACCGGCTCTCTGAGATCATCAACACCGACCCCGGAGAGGTCCGGCTGGACGAGATCGAGGAGCAGACCCTGGAAGGGAGCAACCGGGAGGCCCGCCGGCAGTACGGCCTGGAGATCGTCGATCTCGGGATCCGGCGGATCACCTACCCGGCCATCGTCACCCGGTCGGTCCACGACCGGATGGAGTCCGACCGGCAGAGGGAAGCCCAGCGCTACCGGGCGGAAGGCGCCGAGGAAGCCGCCAAGATCGAGGCCGACGCCGCCCGGCAGGTCGCGGAACTGATGGCCGAAGCCGGCCGGGAGGCCGAGATCATAATGGGAGAGGGCGACCGGGAGGCGATCCGGATCCGGGGCGAGGCCTACAGCCGGGACCCGGAACTCTTCGAGTTCCTCGACTCGCTGGAGACCTACCGGCGGATTATGGGCCGGGAGACCACCCTGATCCTCTCCCTCGACTCCGACCTCTTCCGCTACCTCCTCCCGGCCCCGGAATCCGGACCGGAAGTCGAACGGTAACCGTCCGCGAAGTTAACGATGAACGAACATTCCGACAATATCGGAGAAGAGCTGCGCGGCTCGGCCCGGCAGGCCCTGCGGTTTTTAAAGTGGTTGATCCCGGTCCTGGCGCTCTTCTATCTCGGTGACGGGTTCTACACCATCGGGACCAACGAGATCGGGGTCCGGGAGTTTATGGGCCGGGTGGTCGACCGGCAGGTGATGCCGGGTCTCCACTATACCCTGCCCCGGCCCTTCGGCCGGATCCACAAGGTCCCGGTGATGAGATCGGAGAGCGTGGTGATCGACGACTTCTTCCAGGACCCCGCCCCCGGCTCCCGGGCCTCCATCTTCAAGGAATTGACCGGGCTGGAGTCCTACGCCCTCTCCGGTGACAACAACACCGTGGAGATCAAGGTCATCGTCCACTACCGGTACACCGACCCCTTTGAATTCCTCTTCGGCGCCACCCGAAAGGAAGTCCTGATGCGGGATATCGTCTGCCGGGAGATCATCCACCTCCTGGCCGTCCGCCCGGTCGACCTGATCCTGACCCGGGGCCGGGAGATGATCCGGGGGGCCCTCCACCAGGGGATCCAGGAGAGGCTCGACCGGAACCGGACCGGGATCACCGTCGACCGGGTCGATATCCGGGAGATCCGGCCCCCGGTGGTGGTCCAGCGGTTTTTCGACGACGTGATCAACGCCCAGATCGACCGGAAACAGATGGAGAGCCGGGCCCACGCCTTCGCCACCGACGAGGTCGCCCGGGCCCGGGCCGACGCCGACCGGAGAGTCCAGGAGGCCGCCGCCTACCGCCGCCGGGTGGTCGAGGAAGCGACCGGGGAGAGCGAGCGGTTTCTCGAACTGCTCGATGAATACCGGAAAGTCCCCGAGATCACCCGCAAGCGCCTCTACCTGGAATTCGCCCGGGACACCCTGGGCCGCCTGAAAAACACCTACCTGATCGACCACCGCGAGGAAACCCGGCCGCCCCGGCCTCGGATTATGCCCTGAACGAACCCGCCGGAGGGCCGGTCAGAGATTCCTCCTCCGGAGAAACCGGAGGATCTCCCGGCCGAAATCCTCCTCCTCCCGGAGGCTGTCGATTCGGACCCGGAGGAAGAAGACCGGGATCTTCCCCGGGGGGAGGCGGGGGAACCGGACCGCGTCCTTCTCGGTGGTGAGCAGGATCTCCGCCCCCCGCCGGGCCGCCTTGTTCAGGGTATCGATCAGCTCCTGCTGGGTGTAGAAGTGGTGGTCGGCGAAGCGCCGGGAGTAGATCAGCTCGACCCCGAGTTCCGGGAGCATCTTCTCGAAGCCGTAGGGGTTGGCGATCCCGGCCAGGCTGGCCGCCTTCGACCCCCGGATGAACTCCAGCGAGGCCTTGATCGAGGTCCTCACGTCCCGGAGATAGACCGGGTTGTGCCGGCACTCGAGGATCTCCGCCCGCCGGTTGAACTTTTTCAGTTCCGCCTTCAGCTCCTCCCGCCCCTCCCCGGAAGCCTTGGTCAGCAGCAGCAGATCGGCCCGGGAGAGATTGCCCAGCGGCTCCCGGAGAATCCCCCGGGGGAAGAGGCGCCGGTTGCCGAAGGGGTACTCGGAGTCGACCAGGACGATATCGAGGTCGCGCTTCAGGGCCAGGTGCTGGAAGCCGTCGTCGAGGATGATGGTGTCGGCTTTCAGCCGCCGGATGGCGTAGAGGGCGGCCTTGACCCGGTTGCGGTTGATCAGGACCGGGATCCCCTCCAGGTTGGCCGCCAGCAGGTAGGGCTCGTCCCCGGCCACCCGGGAGTTGAGAAGGATGTTCCGTCCGTCGGAGACCACCCGGGTGGTCGGCGCCCCGAGGATCTTCTCCTTGAGCCGCTTCCAGCGCGGGCCGGTCTTCCTCCGGTAGCCCCGGCTGATCACCGCCACCTTCCTCCCCCGGGAATGGAGCAGCCGGGCCAGCCGCTCGACCACCGGGGTCTTCCCGGTCCCGCCGAGGGTGATGTTCCCGACACTGATCACCCAGGCGGTGACCGACCGGGAGCGGAAGACCCGGATCCGGTAGAGAAAGGCGCGGAACTGGATCGCCGCCAGGTATAAATACGAGAGCAGGGTGAGGAAGCCCTTGAAGACCCGGCCCCGGAAGCCGGTCTTCTTTCCCAGCAGCACCTTGAGGTAGTAGCGTTCGATCCGTTCCCTGATCACCGGACTATCTCCCTGATCATCTCCAGGTTGCGCCGGGAAGCCCCCCGGCGTTTCTCCACCGCCGCCCGGGCCCGGGCGCCCATCGCCGCCGCCTTTTCCCGGTCGGCGAGGATCTCAGCGAGCCGCCCGGCCAACCGGCTTCCGTCCTCGACCCGGACCGCCCCGCCGGTTTCGACCAGCTCCCCGGCGATCTCGGCGAAGTTCTCCATCCGGGGCCCGAAGAGGATCGGCCGGCCGGCCGCCGCCGGCTCGATCGGGTTCTGCCCCCCCGAGCCCTTCAGGCTGCGGCCGACAAAGACCGCCGAGGCCTCGCGGTAGAGTTGAGATAATACCCCCATCCGGTCGAGAATTACAAGCCCGGTCCGGCCGTCGGCGGGGGAAAGCCGGGAAAACAGGCGGTAATCCTCGCCCCGGGAACGGAGCAGGGACTCCACCGCCTCCAGCCGCTCCAGGTGCCGGGGGGCGAGGATCAGCTTCAGGCCGGGGAAGTCGGGCCGGAGCTCCCGCCAGGCGTCCAGGAGCAGTTCTTCCTCCCCCTGGTAGGTGGAGCCGGCCACGATCACCGGGTCCCGGCGGTCCCAGCCCCAGCGCTCCCGGTACCCGCCGGCGCCGGCCGGGGAGAGATCGAGCGAGTCGAACTTGATATTCCCGGTCACCCGGACCCTGCTCTCCTCCGCCCCCAGGGCGCGGATCCGCTCGGCGTCGAGGCCGGATCTCATCCCGAACCGGTTGATCCGCCGCAGGACCGGCCGGAGCAGGATCCCCGCCTTCCGGTAACGGGGAAACGACCGGGTGGAGATCCTCCCGTTGACCACCGCCACCGGGATCCCCCGGCGGCGGGCGGCCAGGATCGTCCCCGGCCAGATCTCGGTCTCGACCAGGACCAGAATCCGGGGCGAGATCCGCCGGATCAGCCTCCCGACGGTCGGCTGGAAATCCAGGGGGGAGAGGATGGCCGCCGCCTCTCCCCGCCGGGCGCGGGCCAGGTCCCGGCCGGCCGCCGTCTGGCAGGTCAGGACCACCGGGCTGGCGGGGAACTCCTCCCGGATCAGGTCGACCAGGGGCAGAACGGCCTTGACCTCCCCCACCGAGGCGGCCTGGATCCAGATCGCCCCCTTTCCGGTCCGGCCGCGGAAACCCGGCCCGTAAAAACCCAGCCGCTCGCCCAACCCGGTTCGGAACCGCCGGGTGGTCGCCATCCGGAGGAGGAAAAAGGGGACCGAAACCAGCAGGACCAGCGCGAAGAACAAGTTGTAGACGAGGTGATAGATCATCTTCCGGACCGGATGAAGGAGTTTGCCGGAACTATAAATCACCAGTTACCGCTTGACAACAGTATTCCCCTCCGGCAGGATCGATCCGGCTCATCCGGCCGGCCCGGAAGAATTTTCCGATGAGAAAAGCCCTGTTGAAAATCATCCTGGCGGCGGGGATCCTGGCCGCTGGGACCCTGATCCTGGAGTTCGCCGCCGGTCGCCTCTTCCCGGCCCCGGACAACTTCTACATCTGGCCCCCCAACCTGCACCGGACCTTCACCCCCGACCAGGAGATAATGCCCGGGACCAGCCCCCGGGTCCGGTTCCAGACCAACTCCTTCGGGCTGCGCAGCTACAACCCGGCCCCCAACGACGACTACCGGATCCTGGTCCTGGGCGGCTCGGCGGCCGAATGCCTCTACCTCGACCAGCGCCGGACCTGGCCCCGCCTGATCATCGACCACCTCGAACGGATCCGGCCCCGCTTCCGGACCTGGGTCGGCAACGGCGGCCGGAGCGGCCAGACCAGCCGCGACCACATCTTCCACTTCGAGTACCTCCCGCTGCGGAACCTGGATATCGACGCCGCCGTGATCCTGATCGGGGCCAACGACCTCCAGCTCCGCCTCCAGCGGGGCGAGGCCTACGACCCCGGCTACCTGGGGCAGCCGGGGGCGCGGCTGGCCCAGATCGACCGGGCCTTCCTCTCCGTCCCCTACCCCTTCATCCGCCCCCCGCTTCCCTTCTACAAGAGGACCGGCCTCTGGCGGGCCGCCCGGAGAGCCGCCCGGCGCTTTATCGGCGAGCGGCCCCAGGACGACCGGGGCGAGGTGATCGCCCTCTGGCGGGAGTACCGCCGGCGGTCTCCCCACCGGGTCGATCTCCTCCCGGATATGGAACCCGCCCTCCGGGAGTACCTGGACAACCTCAGGACAATGGTCGACCTGGCCTCCCGGCGGGGGATCCGTCTGATCTTCGTCACCCAGCCGGCGATCTGGAGGGCGGATATGCCCCCGGAAGAGGAAGACCTGCTCTGGGGCGGCGGGGTGGGAAACTACAAGAACCAGCCCGGGCAGCCCTACTACACCCCGAGAGCCCTGGCCGAGGGGCTGGAGGTCTATAACCGGATCCTGATCGCCGCCGCCCGGCAGTGGGGGATCGAGTACTTCGACCTGGCCGCCGATTTCCCCCGGACCACCGACTACTTCTACGACGACCTCCACTTCACCCTGAAGGGCTCGGAGTTGGTGGCGGAGAAGATCGGCAATTATCTCTCCTCCCGCCCGCCCTACAACCGCCCACCCCCCCGGTAGCACAGGCGGCTCGGGTAGCACAGGCGGCCCGGGTAGCACAGGCGGCCCGCCTGTGAACAGGCGGTAGCACAGGCGGCTCGCCTGTGCATTGCCCGCCAGGCTTGCCGCACAGGCCAGCGGCCTGTGCCACCAACGGGGGGAGTAGCACAGGCGGCTCGCCTGTGCATTGCCCGCCAGGCTTGCCGCACAGGCCGGCGGCCTGTGCCACCAATAGGGAGTAGCACAGGCGGCTCGCCTGTGCATTGCCCGCCAGGCTTACCGCACAGGCCAGCGGCCTGTGCCACCAATAGGGGGGGTAGCACAGGCGGCTCGCCTGTGCATTGCCCGCCAGGCTTGCCGCACAGGCCAGCGCCCTGTGCCACCAATAGGGGGGGTAGCACAGGCGGCTCGCCTGTGCATTGCCCGCCAGGCTTACCGCACAGGCCAGCGGCCTGTGCCACCAATAGGGGGGGTAGCACAGGCGG
>PWXJ01000120.1 GCA_003561965.1 PVC group bacterium | reverse complement strand
TCAATTTGCCGCGAACTGATTAGATTGCTTCGTCGCCTTCGGCTCCTCGCAATGACAGAGGTCATTGCGAGCGAATGAAATGAGCGAAGCAATCTCTAACGCCCTGGCTGATAATATTGTTTTTCGTGAATAATCCGGGCTATGGGTCCTGGGTTTCGGCGGAGCCCGATCTCCAGGCGGCGATCGATCTGGCCGCGGTTACCCCCGGCGGTCCTCACCAGGTCTGGGTGAAGAAGGGGGTCTACCGCCGGGGATGATCAGAACTGGTAGGTGAAGCCGAGGACGGCCAGGCGGTCTTTCCAGAAGTAATAGCGGGCCTCGAGCTTGGGGAGGACGGGGAGGTTGAGCCTGGCCCCGGCGAAGAGGTTCCAGGGGTCGCGGAGCCGGTAGTCGTTCCGGGAGGAATCCCCGCGGGACCGGTCCCGGACGACGCCGTCGTCGTAGGCCGCCCCGAGATAGACGTCCGCCGGTCCCGGGTCCCAGCCGACCCGGAGGTCGGACCCCCAGTTGAAGTACTCCCCCACGGTGGAGGAACTGCTGGTCCGGGTCTGGAAGAAAGCCGCCTCGCCGTCCAGGTAGAAGCCGGACCAGCGCAGGGGCGTCCAGCCGAGACCGGTTCCCCAGGAGAATCCCCAGCGGTTGTAGGACCTTCCCTCCCGGTCAGGCCGGTCATAGGAGAGGTTGCTGTAGCCGAGACGGAGAAAGGCCCTCCAGCCCCGGCCCAGCCTGATCCGGGGCTGGAGGAAGAGCTGGAGCTGCCGGGCTTCGTAGTGCCGGCCCCCGGAGGAGAGGAGGCGTTCCTGGAAGGTCACCCCGTAATCGAGGTTGAAACGGGCGGCGGCAGGCGGGGGGAGGATTGCCGCCGCCAGGATGACCGCCAGGACGGCGATTGTCGTTCGGATGATCATCGGGGTCGCCACCGGCCGGTGCCGGGGTTGCCGGTTGTTATGGCCGAAGCGGGCCGGGAATTCAAGCTCAAACTGGTTCTCTTCTTCCGGCGGGGGAGCCCGGTCAATAAATCTTCGCCGGAAACCGGGGAAATCTGGTATAATTGATCTCTAGAGTTGCGGCACCAATGAGGAGGCTGTTGTCGTGATGTTTCTCTCGGCCTTTGAAACTAATTCAGCCGGCGGAAGATGGAATTCGGGCTGACGTAAACCGGGAGGGAAGACGATGCTCAGGAAGATAAAACGGGTGGTGGCGGGAAAAAAGGAGACTGACGGGGCCGGGGTCGAGCTGACCCGGGTGATCGGGAAACCGGATGTTTACGACTTCGATCCCTTCCTGATGCTCGACGCTTTCGATCACGACGACCCGGGAAAATACGTTAAGGGGTTTCCCTGGCACCCCCACCGGGGGATCGAGACGGTCACCTACCTGATCGAGGGGGAGGTGGCCCACGGCGACAGCCTGGGCAACTCCGGGACCATCACCGACGGCGACTGCCAGTGGATGACCGCCGGGAGCGGGATCATCCACCAGGAGATGCCCCAACCCCAACCGAAGATGCTCGGGGTCCAGCTCTGGGTCAACCTGCCGTCGGCCGACAAGATGACCGCCCCCCGCTACCGGGACTTCACCGCCGCCGACCTCCCGCTGGTGGATAACGGCGACAGCGCGGTCCGCCTGATCGCCGGGGAGTTCCGGGGGTCGAAGGGGCCGATGGAGGAGATCACCGTCCGTCCGACCTTTATCGAGGTTTCGCTGAAAGCCGGGGGTTCGTTCTCCTTCTTCTCCGAGCCCGGCGATACCCTGTTCATCTATATTATCCGGGGTTCGGCGGTCCTGGAGGCCTATGACGACCGGGTGATCGAACCCCGGCGGGCGGTGCTCTTCACCGAGGGCGATGAACTGCGGGTGAAGGCCGGTCCGGAGGATCTCCTCTTTCTCCTCTTTGCCGGCCAGCCGCTGGGCGAGCCGATCGCCTGGGGCGGGCCGATCGTGATGAATACCAAGGAGGAGCTGGCCGAGGCCTTCCGGGAGCTCGAGGAGGGGACATTCATCCGGAAAGACCAAGGCCCCGGCGGGGTCGCCGCCGGGGATGTGCACCGGGACTTCTACCGGTAGGCTGCTCCCGGGAGAGAGGTACTGGAGGAAGGATACTTTATGTGGAAGAGACTTGTTCCGTTGTTCGTGATTGCTTTCTTTCTGGCCTCTTTCGCGGCCGCAGCGGGGGAGCTGGAACTTCACTTCATCGACGTCGGCTACGGGGAGGCCATTCTCCTGAGGGCTCCGGACGGGGGAGATATTCTGATCGATACCGGTTATCCCTGGGCGAGGGAGAAGCTCTTTTCCTATCTGAAGGAACAGGGGGTCGAGGAGCTGGAGTACCTGATCGTCACCCATCCCCACCCCGACCACCTGGGCAACGCGGCGGCGGCGGCGCGGGAGTTCGGGGCCCGGCGGCTCCGGGACAACGGGCAGAGGATCGATCGCTTCGACGCTATCCTGACCCGGGAGAGGGCGGAGGAGTACGAACGTGAATTCCGGGGGGACGATAACTATTCCGTCCTCAAAGCCGGCGACTCCATCACCGCCGGGGAACTGGCAATCGATGTCCTCTGGCCCCCGGT
>PWXJ01000043.1 GCA_003561965.1 PVC group bacterium | reverse complement strand
TTGGTTTCCCCCGGTTTTACTTCTCGATCAGGCCTTCCTCCAGCCTGGACAGGAAATCCAGTCTCATATGCTCCGCCCGGGCTATTTCACTTTCCGGAATTTTATCCGACAGTTTCTTTATACCGTGGGTGATAACGATATCCCGGCCGGAGCAAAAATAGAAAAACCGGTACCTTAAATTCCCGAAGCGGATTCGTAAAACAAGACGCGATAATTCACCGCACGACCTCTATAGTTACACTATTAATGATGTAATGTCAAGCCGGCAATCGGTCATATCCTCATTATTTTCTCCGGGGACAAGGGATGGAGATATGCCGGCAACGGCTTGATCTCTCCGACACGAATTCCCGGTAGAGAGTTGGAGATATGGATAAACGGAAGAAAAAGCGCCTGGAGCGTAAGGGTTGGAAAGTCGGTTCCGCGGAGGAATTCCTGGGACTGACCAGGGAAGAATCCGAGTATATCGAGTTGAAACTCCTGCTGGGCGAATGCCTGGCCTCGCGGCGGAAGGCGAATGGCCTGAGACAGGTTGAACTGGCCGGCCTGCTGCGATCGAGCCAGTCGCGGGTGGCCAAGATGGAGAAGGGTGACGACACCGTCTCCCTCGACCTCCTGATCCGGTCTCTCCTGGCGCTGGGCGCGACCAGGCGGGAGCTGGCCAGTATTCTCTCCGGGCATAGCAGGTCGGCCGGAGTATCCGGCTAAGGAGTCTACACCACTCCCCCCCTGCTCCGCGGTCGGATATTATGTTTATAGTTGCAGGAAAGGGACTTGCGATCTTGAGGTCACAATCTGTGACCTCAAATTCCCGGGGCGGCGCCCGGTATGCCGAATTTCCGGAATAAACCGCCCTCCGGTTACGACTATCGGTTGAAGACAAGGCTGAGGTGGTCGCGAATCGCGATCACCTCGAGAAGTTGAAGTTTCCCAGGTCTGTAGAGCACTACTTCGGCCGGGATTCGACAGGATGATCCAGTTTGCTGCGATATTCCCGAAGAGGAGATCGGCCGAATCAAAATGCCGGACAGTGTCTGGCGATTTGCCAATCCCACCCCGGAGAATCCCCTTCACGGACGGCCGGCGGTTTTCGCCATAGAGGATGCTGATGACCAGGATAGCCACTGGTAAAGCGTTGGCGAAACCCTTCCCGATAATCTCCGTAGATCTCTGCCGGATCATTTCCGATAAGTCTTGGAAATAAACCTTGCAAAACTGGTATCTAGATACCATAATTGCAAACATGATCAAGCGCCGCCTTCTCTCCATTTTGCAGAGCCGGATTGCCGAAGTTCCGGCCGTTGTCATACTCGGACCCCGCCAGACCGGCAAGACGACGCTGGCGCTGGCCCTGGGGAAAAAGCTCAACGCGATCTATCTGGACCTCGAATCGGAGCGGGATCGAGCCAAGTTGGCTGAGGCGGAGCTGTACCTGTCCGGCCGGCTCGATCGTCTGGTCATTCTCGACGAGATTCATCGGGCTCCGGGGTTGTTTCCCGTCCTGCGCGGGCTCATCGACCGGGCCCGTCGCCGGGGAAGGCGTCAGGGCCTCTACCTGCTGCTCGGGTCGGCGTCGATGGATCTTATGAAGCAGTCGGGTGAGACCCTGGCCGGGAGGGCCAGCTATCTGGAGCTCAATCCGCTGGACGTCCTGGAAACCGGCTCTTCCCCGGCCGGCCGGGAGAAGCTCTGGGTCCGGGGCGGGTTTCCGGAAAGCTACCTGGCTTCGACGGACGAGCGAAGCCTGCGCTGGCGCCGGGACTTCCTGCGCGCCTACCTGGAGAGGGCGATCGCGCAGTTCGGTCCGAGGATCGCCGCCGAAACCCTGCGCCGTTACTGGACAATGCTTGCCCATCTGCAGGGATGTCCGCTGAATGTCGCGCTGCTGGCTCGGAATATCGGCATCGACGTCAAGACGGCCGCCGCTTACCTCGATCTGCTGGTCGACCTGCTCCTGGTTCGCCGGCTGCCCCCCTGGCACGCCAACGTGGGCAAAAGGCTCGTGAAATCCCCCAAGACCTATGTGCGCGACAGCGGGCTCGTTCACGCGCTTTTGGATATCGGGGGGAGGGAGGAGCTGCTCTCCCATCCGGTGATCGGGATGAGCTGGGAAGGTTTCGTCATCGAGAACATTCTGGCCGTCGCCCCCGGGAGAGCCCAGGGATTCTTCTACCGGACGAGCGGCGGCGCCGAAATCGACCTGCTGCTGGCGTTCCCCGGTAACCGCCTGTGGGCGATCGAGATCAAGCGCGGGCTGGACCCGCGCCCCGAGAAGGGGTTCCATTTCGCTTGCCGGGACCTCGGTCCGGAGCGGAAATTCGTGGTATATCCCGGGGAGGAGAGCTTCCCGGTCGGGAGCGGCGTCCAGGCGATACCCGTCGCCGAACTGGCGCGACTGGTTTCGGCGGAAGGCTTTTAGGAGAGTGGGAACAATAAGGCAATTTACCGACCTGGCCTGGACGGACCTGCGGGAGAAGACCGGCGGACTTCCTGAGTCCAGTGGGGGATTCCCCGTTCTCGATCTCAGCCGCCTGCTGGAACTGATCGTGCTGGCGGTCCGGCGGGGGCTCTGGCTCAA